>NZ_JBEXCS010000039.1:0-82166 GCF_040605395.1 Streptomyces sp. NPDC005648
GGGCGAGAGGATCACGCTGTACGTCACCGTCACGACCGCCAGCCGCGCCAACCCCCAGGGCATCCTGCCCCAGTTGGCGCACCTGGACGTCATCCGGGGCGCGGTGCGCGGTCCGGTGAGCGACCTCGACACCTGGAAGGCGCCGGACACCAGGGTCGTACAGACGAAGGACGTGTCGGGGCGGAAGGGGACGTACACCCTGCGTATCCCGCTGACCGCCGGGGACGAGTCCTTCTACGTCCGGCTGCGCGGCAGCGACGGCAACCGGCACGGTGCCGGCTACCTCGGCGCCTCGGTCGACCCCCACGGGCCGGTCCCCCACGAGCCCGGGAACGGTGACCCGTGGGCGGACACGTGGTTCTACTCCAACCCCGTCTTCGTGGATGTGGCGGGCGGCTGAGCGGCGCTGATCGATGACGTCGTACCGTGGGCCGCATGAACGGTGAGGAATCGTCCTTGCGGCCCCAGTCCCTGCTGCTCACCTTCCTGGGCGACCAGGTGCTGGGACGGGACGTCTGTGTGTACTCGGGCAGTGTCATCGACGTGTTCGAGCGGGCGGGGGTGGGCGAGCAGGCGACGCGGTCGACCCTGACCCGGATGGTCAAGCGGGACCTGCTGCGCCGCCAGCGCGAGGGCCGCCGGATGTACTTCGGGCTCACCGAGCACTCCACGGCGGTCCTGCGCGACGGCGAGCGGCGCATCTGGCAGACCGGTGCCGTCAACCGGGACTGGGACGGCACCTGGACCCTGCTCGGTTTCTCGCTGCCGGAGTCCTGGCAGCGCCAGCGCCACGACCTGCGCTCCAAGCTGACCTGGAGCGGTTTCGGCCCGCTGTTCAGCGGGCTGTGGCTGGCCCCCGGCGAGGTCGACGTCTCGGAGCTGGTCTCCGAGCTGGGTCTGTCGGCCCATGTGAAGGTCTTCCGCGCGCACGCCGACGCCGGCACGGACATCGGCGCGATGATCGAGGAGACCTGGGACCTGTCCGAACTGGGCGCCGGCTACCAGGAGTTCGTGCGCCGCTGGCAGCCCTGGCAGACCGCCACCGCGGCTCCCGAGGACGCCCTGGCCCGCCGGCTCGTCCTTCAGGCGGAGTGGTTGCGGACCATCCGCCGTGACCCCCGTCTGCCGGTGAAGCACCTGCCCGACGACTGGCCGGCGGAGCAGGCGGAGAAGACGTTCCGCGCGGTGTACGACCAGCTCACACCGCCCGCCCGGGACGCCGCCGAACGCCTTCTCGACCTGGTGCCGGTCCGCGCCGATCAGGCGTAGAAGCGGGACAGGCTCTGCAGTACCGCGGCCGGCTTGGCGGCGCCCTCGATCTCGATGGTGCCGTCGACGGTGATCTGGACGCCGCCCGGGACGTCCTCGACGGCCGCGAGCCCGGCGACCAGGCGGATCTTGGAGCCGACCTTCACCGGGGAGGGGAAACGCACCTTGTTGAGGCCGTAGTTGACCTTCGTGGTGACGCCTTGGACGTCGAGCAGTTCGGTGAAGAGGGGGATGAAGAGGGAGAGCGTGAGGTATCCGTGGGCGATGGGGGCGCCGAAGGGGCCCTCGGCGGCCTTCTCCGGGTCCACGTGGATCCACTGGTGGTCGCCGGTGGCGTCGGCGAAGGTGTTGATGCGCTCCTGGGTGATCTCGATCCATTCGCTGGTGCCCAGGTCGCTGCCCGCGAGCTTCTTCAGTTCGTCGATGCCGTTGACGGTGACGCTCATGAGTGGTGTGTTCCTTAAGGGAGTCGGTCAGTTCCCGAAGCGCTTGCGCACGCGGGACTTGAGGAGCTTTCCGGAGGCGGTGCGCGGGAGTTCCTCCGCGAGGACCACCGACTTCGGGATCTTGTACTTGGCGAGACGCCCGGCGAGCGAGGCCAGTACCTCGTCGGGGTCGACCGAGGCGCCCTCGCGGGGGACGACGACCGCCCGCGGCACCTCGCCCCACTTGTCGTCGGGTACGCCGATGACCGCGCACTCGACGATGTCGGGATGCCCGAGGAGCAGGTCCTCGATCTCGGCCGGGTAGATGTTCTCGCCGCCGGAGATGATCATGTCCTTGATGCGGTCGACGATATGGACGTATCCGTCCTCGTCGAGCCGGGCCGCGTCCCCGCTGCGGAACCAGCCGTCGGCGAAGGAGGCGGCCGTCTCCTCGGGCAGCCCCCAGTAGCCGGGCATGACATGCGGCCCGCGGACCACGACCTCACCGGTCTCGCCGACGTCGACCGGGGTGAAGTCCGGCCGTACGACCCGCACATCGGTGAAGAAGTGCGGCACCCCCGCCGACCCCGCCTTGCTGATCGCGTGTTCCGCGTCCAGGAAGAGGGTGCCGGGAGAGGCCTCCGTCATGCCGTAGCCCTGGAGGAAGGTCAGGCCCCGCTCCTGGTACGCGGCGATCAGCGGGGTCGAGACCGGGGAGCCGCCGCAGGTCAGGATGCGCAGGGAGGACAGGTCGGCGCCGGGCCAGCGCGGATGCCTGGCCACCTGCTCGAACATCGTCGGCACCCCGAACATGAAGGTGATCCGGTGCTGTTCGATCAGGTCGAAGGTCGCGTTCGGGTCGAAGGACTCGACCAGGACGCAGGTGCCGCCCTTCAGCAGGACCGGGAGCGTCAGCATGTTCAGGCCCGCCGTGTGGAACAACGGCGCGGAGACCAGGGCGCGTTCGTCGGCGATCAGGTCGGTGTCGACCAGGACGTTGATCGCGTTCCACGTCAGGTTGCCGTGCGTGAGCATGGCGCCCTTGGGGCGGCCGGTCGTCCCCGAGGTGTACATGATGATGCAGGTGTCGTCCGGGACGACCGGCTCGTCGATCGGTTCGCTCCCCGCGGACGCCACCGCCTCCTCGTATTCGGCGCCCACCTCGATGTACGCCCGGACGTCGGTGTTGCCGGGCAGCCCCGCGACCAGGCCGGCGTGCGAGGGGCCGTAGACGAGAACCTTCGCGCCCGAGTCGGCGAGCTGGAAGGCGATCTCCGGGCCCGCGAGACGGGTGTTGAGCGGGACGAAGACGGCGCCGAGCGTGCCGGCGGCGAAGAGCGTCTCCAGATAGGAGGGGTGGTTCGGGCCGAGGTAGGCGATGCGGTCGCCGCGCCGGACGCCCCGTGCGCGCAGGGCGTGGGCGAGGCGGGTGGTGCGGTCGTACAGCCGCGCGTACGTGAGCGAGGTGCCGCCGTGGATCAGGGCGGTGCGGTGCGGGGTCTTGCGGGCCCGGCGTGCGGGCCACGACCCCAGTCCCTCGTTGCGCATCTGGGGCCCCTTACGGCTTGGTCAGCCCGAGCAGACGGGCGGCGTTCTCCTTGAGGATTTTCGGCTTGACCTCGTCCTTGACCGGCAGCTTCTCGAAGTCGGCGAGCCAGCGGTCGGGGGTCAGGACGGGGAAGTCGGAGCCGAAGAGGACCTTGTCCTTGAGCAGCGTGTTCGCGTACTGCACGAGCTGCGGCGGGAAGTACTTCGGCGACCAGCCGGACAGGTCGATGTGCACGCCCGGCTTGTGGGTGGCCACGGCGAGGGCCTCGTCCTGCCAGGGGAAGGACGGGTGCGCCAGGATGATCTTCAGATGCGGGAAGTCGGCGGCCACGTCGTCCACGTGGAGGGGGTTGGAGTACTTCAGGCGGATGCCTCCGCCGCCCGGGACCCCGGCGCCGATGCCCGTCTGACCCGTGTGGAAGAGGGCGATGGTGCCCGTCTCCTCGATCACCTCGTACAGGTCGTACGCCACCGAGCGGTCGTTGGGGAAGAAGCCCTGGATGCTCGGGTGGAACTTGAAGCCCCTGACCCCGTACTCCTCGACCAGGCGGCGGGCCTGCTTCACGCCCGCCTTCCCGCGGAAGGGGTCGATGGAGGCGAAGGGGATCAGCACGTCGGAGTTGGCGGCGGCGGCCTCGGCGACCTCCTCGTTCGGGACGGGCGCGGTGCCGGTCGCGGACTCGGCGTCCACGGTGAAGATCACGGCGGCCATCTTCCGCTCGCGGTAGTAGGCGGCCGTCTCCTCCAGGGTCGGCTTCCGCTTGCCCTCGACCTTGAAGTAGGCGGAGGAGGCGTCGTGGAGGTCGTCGTCCAGCGAGGAGTGGCCCTTGGAGGACACCTCCGCGTGGGTGTGGACGTCGATGGCGACCAGGTCGTCGACGTTCATCGAGGGAGCCATCATGCCTCCGGGAGCTTGGGCGCCGGGATACCGACCGACTGGAGCTCGGCACCGACCGAGGTGGGGAAGGCGTCGGCGAGGGACTCGGGACTCCAGCCGCCGTCGGCGTACGCCGTCTTGATCTCCTGCGGATGCGACCAGAGTGCCACCTTGTCGCCGCCGATGCCGATGGCCTGGCCGGTGATGCCCCGGGCGGCCTCGGAGGCGAGGAACGGCACCAGAGCGGCGCAGTCCTCGGGGGTGCCGAAGCCCTCGCCCTTGCGGAGGAAGTCCGGGAGCGGCTCGCCGTTCCTCATGGCCTCGATGTACGGGGCGAAGGCGGGGATGGTCTCGGTCATCGCGGTCGCGGCGACCGGGACGATCGCGTTGACGGTGATGTTCGCGCGGCCCAGCTCCATGGACCAGGTGCGGGCGAAAGCGGCGATGCCGGCCTTGGCGGCGGCGTAGTTCGTCTGCCCGAAGTTGCCGCGCTGGCCGGCCGGGGAGCCGACGAGGATCAGCGTGCCGCCCTCGCCCTGCTCGCGCATACGGACGGCGGCGGCGCGTGCGCAGGTGAAGGTGCCCTTGAGGTGGGTGCCGATCACCGCGTCGAAGTCGTCGTCGGTCATCTTCCACAGCACCTTGTCGCGCAGGATGCCCGCGTTGGTGACCAGGACGTCCAGCCGGCCGAACTCCTCCACGGCACGGTTCACCAGGCGCTCGGCGGCCTCGGTCGTGCCGACCGGGACGACCTCGGCGACGGCCCTGCCCCCCGCCTCGGTGATGGACTTCACGGCCGCCTCGGCCACGGCCTCGTCGACGTCGTTGACGACCACGGCGGCGCCGTGGGCGGCGAGGGCCTGCGCGTAGGCGAGGCCGAGGCCCCGGCCGCTGCCGGTGACGACGGCGACCTTGCCGGAGAGATCGATGCTGGGCACGAGCGGGTCCCTTCACATGGACATGGGGTGCGGCTGCGAGATCGAAGCTAAGAGCAATAATTGTTGACGTCAATAGTTGTTGTCGACCCACGGGTGGGACATGCTGGAATCCGTACGACGCACTTCCCCCTCCGGGGCCGACACCAGGGAGCCCGCCATCACCCGCCAGCACGCAACGAACGCAGCCCCGATCGACGCGGACGAGCCTTGGATGCGCGGGCTGCACGCGGACACGGGTTACCTGCTGTACCGCCTGGGCCTGCGCTCCGGGCAGCTCTTCAACACGTTTCTGCAGGAGTCCGGAGTGCGCCTTCGGCACTACGCGGTGCTGCGCTTCCTGGCCACCTCCGACGGCGCCCTCCAGCGTGAGCTGAGCACCCGGCTCGGCTACGACCCGAGCGCCATCGTCGGCCTCGTCGACGACCTGGAGAAGCTGGGCTTCGCCGAACGCCGCCCCTCCCCCGACGACCGCCGCAGCCGGATCGTCGCCCTGACCGAGGACGGCCGCGCCTTCCTGCGGGACACCGACGAGGCGGGTCTGCGGGTGACCAACGAACTGCTGGACCCGCTGGACCCGGCCGAGAAGGACGCGCTGCACGCGCTGCTGCTGCGCATCGCGGAGGACGGACTGGCCTGATGACCGCCCGCTCCGCACCCGACCGGCTGCTCGCCGTGCTCGCCGCGTTCGACCACGAGCATCCGGCGCTGTGCCTCACCGACATCAGCCGGCGGGCGGGGCTGACCCTGACCACCGCGCACCGGCTGGTCGCCGCCCTCACCGAGTGGGGTGCCCTGGAGCGGGACGAGTCCGGCGTCTACCACGTGGGACTCCGGCTGTGGGAGGTCGCGGCGCTCGCCCCGCGCGGGCTGGCCCTGCGCCAGATCGCGCTGCCGTACCTGGAGGACCTGTACGAGGCGACCCACGAGAACGTGCAGCTCGCGGTGCGCGACGGCGGCGAGGTCGTCTACATCGAGTGGCTGTCGGGTCGCTCGGCCGTCGGCGTACACATCCGGGTCGGCGCACGCTGGCCGCTGCACGCCACCGGGGTCGGCCTCGCCCTGCTCGCGCACTCCGACGCCGAGTTCCAGGACGAGTACTGCGCCGGCCCCCTCGCCCCCTTCACCCCGTACACGGTCACCGACGGGGGCCGGCTGCGCCGCATGCTGGCCGACGTACGGCGCACGGGCGTCGCGGTCAGCGACCGCCAGATCACCGCCGACGCCCTCTCGGTGGCGGCCCCCGTCCGCGGACCGGCCGGCACGGTCGTCGCCGCCGTGTCGGTGGTGGTGCCCCAGACCGACGCCCAGGTACCGGTACTGATCCCCGCGGTACGCCTCGCGGCACGCGGGATATCGCGGGCGCTGGGGTGGCGGCCGGCGAAGGAGACGCCGTAGGACGTCTCCGGGGCGCTCCGGGCCGTCCGCTCCCCACGCACCGGGAAGCGATGAGGCTGGCCGACGAGTAGCCTCGGCACCCCTCGGGGACGACCTGGTCGCACGCCGTGCCGGTGGTCGTGGCCGGTGCCTTCCTCAGCGAGCACCCGGGCTCACTGGCCGTCCAGCTCTTCGAAGAGGGTGAGCTGGAGGGAACCCGGCGCTTCCAGGCGGGAGTTGAGGGAGTTCCACGGGGTGCGGGTCGGCTCCGCGAGGACCTCGGCACCCGCCGCGGCCAGCCGGGCCGTCACGGCGGTGGAGTCGTCGACCTGGAAGGCGACGCGGAGATGGCCGGCGACGCGGTGGCCCACCTCGACCTCGTCGATGAAGTCGGCGTGGTTCGGGTCGGTCAGCTCCAGCGTGGCACGGCCCGCTTCGAGGATGGTGACCCGGCCGTCGGGAGAGGAGAACGCGGCGCGCTCCGGCAGCCCGAGGACGTCACGGTAGAAGCGCAGGGCCTCGTCGTAGTCGGGTGCCGTGACGACCAGGCGGAGTTCACGGACAGCGGGTTCCTCGGACACTCGGCACTCCTCGAAGATCGCGGGCACTGACCCGGTCAACCTCCGCGGGGAGCGCAACGATTCCCGCCTCCCCCACGGGAATGAGCCGGGCCGCCACCTCACCCGTGCGGCCCGGGCCCGTGGACCGCTCCCTTCGGCGATCCGCCGGGCCCCTGGCCGACCGGAGTCCGAGGCGGCCCACCGAACCGTCCCCGACCCTGCCGCGGCCGCCCGGCGATCGGTCGCGACGCCTCCCGTGGCGCTGCGGCCCTCAGGCCGGCAGGCCGGCCCGCATCCGCCGGTCCCGCGGCGCCTCCTTCCGGTCCAACCGCGCGTCCAGCAGCACCCGCGCCGCTTCACAACGCCCCGCCGCCACCAGTGCGGACGATCGCCCGGGCGAGGGTGTCGGCGAGGTAGGCGCCGTAGCGGTAGCGGGTGGCGAAGTCGGCGGCCCGGACGGTGGGTTCGCCGTGGCGGCAGAGCCGGCGGGTGAAGTGGCCGGGATCGTCGGGGTAGCAACTCATGCCGCCCGCCGGGACGTTGAGACGATGGCGCGGGTCGGGGGTGGCGTAGGCGACACCCCGGCCGGCCTCCGGGGCCGGATCGATCAGGACCACGTCGAGCGGTGTCCGGCGGCGCGTCGCCGTCTCGCAGAGTTGGACGGCGGTGAGGGTGCCCGCCGCGCCCGCTCCGACGACGGACGGCCACGGTGCGTCGCTCGCGGACTTCGGTCACGTATGCCTCCGGCGATGGTCGGCCGTTCCCCGGCTCCGGGCTGCTCCGGACCGCTTCGAGCCGCTCCGAGTGGTCGTTCATACTCTGATCGCAAATCCGGGGACCGGGACAACCGTGGTTTCTGGCCTTCTCATCGTGAGTCCTCACAGGAATCTCAGGAATCGACCCGGAAATTCAAAGGATCAACAAATCTGCGCGGCGCAGGATGCACCAGGAAAAGGTGGACATCCCAGAAAGGCCTGCCGTGGGCGTCTCGCACATATCGAACCGGTCCGAGCAGTCGCGGAAGTGGTCCCGGCGCGGGCTGCTCGGCGTTCTCGGCGGGGTTCCGGCCGCCGTCGCGCTGACAGGGTGCAGCGGTTCGGCGGGGGCCTCGGAGGGCGCGACGGAGCCCGGCACGTCCCCGAAGGCCGCCGTGAGCAGGAAGCCGGCCATCTCGGTCACGCCCGCCGACGGCGCCAGGAAGGCGGACTTCTCCCGCCCCGTCGAGGTCACCGTGACCGACGGCACGCTCGCCTCGGTGAAGGTGACCGGCAACGACGGCTCCACACTGGCCGGTTCGCTCAACGCCGCGAAGACGAGGTGGACTTCGAGCGGGAACCCCTACTCCGGCACGAAGTACACGGTCTCGGCCACGGCCGAGGGTGCCTCGGCACGGACCTCGACCTTCACCACCAGGTCCCCGGGCGAGACCTTCGTCGGCTACTTCACGCCGGAAGCGGACTCGACGTCGGGCGTGGGCATGCCCGTCTCGATCAACTTCACCCACGCCGTGAAGGACCGGGCCGCCGTCCAGAAGGCCATCACCGTCACCGCCGAGCCGGCCGTCGAGGTCGTCGGCCACTGGTTCGGCGACACCCGCCTCGACTTCCGCCCGCAGACCTACTGGGCCTCCGGCACGAAGATCACCCTCAGTCTGCGGCTGAAGGACGTCGAGGGCACCGACGGCGTCTACGGCGTCCAGCACAAGGACGTCACCTTCCACATCGGCCGCTCCCAGATCAGCACGGTCGATCTGGCCACCAAGGAGATGGTGGTCGAGCGGGACGGCGAGAGGCTCGCCACCTACCCGGTCTCCGGCGGCGACGCCCAGCACACCACCTGGTCCGGGATCATGGTGATCAGCGAGCGCTTCAAGCAGACCCGCATGGAGTCCTCGACGGTCGGGCTCGGCGACGAGTACGACATCCCCGACGTCCCGCACGCCCAGCGCCTGACCACGTCCGGCACCTTCGTGCACGGCAACTACTGGGCGTCCACCGCGGTGTTCGGCCACGAGAACACCAGCCACGGCTGTGTCGGCCTGCACGACGCGAAGGGGGCCGACGACACCTCCGTGGCCGGCTTCAAGTTCTACGACTCCTCGATGCTCGGCGACGTCGTCGTCAGGAACTCCGGCGAGAAGACGGTCGATCCGGCCAACGGTCTCAACGGCTGGAACCTGTCGTGGACCCAGTGGAAGGCGGGCAGCGCGGTTTAGCCCGTTTGCACCGTTCAGGTGGTGAACTTCCGCGCTCCGAAAGGACTTTCCTTGCTTTAACTCTTGACGGCCTCGGTGACGGAGAGCACATTGGGCCCACTTTGAGAGCGCTCTCAATGGCCCCCGCAGCCAGACACCCCGTACCCGAGAGGCACCCCTCATGAGTGACACCTCCGGCATACACCGCAGACGACGCCCGCTCGGCCGGGCGCTCGTCGCCGCTCTCGGCACCCTCGCGCTCGCCGCGGTCGCCGCCCTGGCCGGCGTCCCGTCCGCCAGCGCGTCCGCCCCCACGCCCCCGGCCGGCTGGACCCAGGTCTTCGCCGACGACTTCAACGGCGCGGCCGGCACCGGCGTCAACACCTCCAACTGGCTCTACGACACCGGCACCTCGTACCCCGGCGGACCCGCGGGCTGGGGTACCGGCGAGGTCGAATCGATGACCAGCGGCACCGGCAACGTCGCGCTCGACGGCAGCGGCGATCTGAGGATCACGCCGGTCCGGGACGCGTCCGGCAACTGGACCTCGGGCCGTATCGAGACCCAGCGGACCGACTTCCAGCCCCCCGCGGGCGGCAAGCTGCGTGTCGAGGCACGTATCCAGATGCCGAACGTCACCGGGAACGCGGCCGCCGGCTACTGGCCCGCGTTCTGGATGCTGGGCGCGCCCTACCGCGGCAACTACCAGAACTGGCCGAGCGTCGGCGAGCTGGACATCATGGAGAACGTCAACGGCATCAACAAGACATGGGCGACCATGCACTGCGGCACCGGCTCGGGCGGTCCCTGCAACGAGACGACGGGCCTGGGCAATTCGACGGCCTGCCCCAACACGACCTGCCAGTCCGGCTTCCACACCTACACCATGGAGTGGGACCGCTCGGTCAGCCCCGAGGCGATCCGCTTCTACGTCGACGGCGTCAACTACCAGACCGTGACGGCCAGTCAGGTGGATGCAACCACCTGGGCCAATGCCACGAACCACGGTTTCTTCGTCATCCTGAACGTGGCGATGGGCGGCGCCTTCCCGGCGGCGTTCGGCGGCGGCCCGACCAGCGCCACGGAGTCCGGTCACCCGATGCTCGTGGACTACGTCCAGGTGCTGTCGTCCAGCGGGAGCGGTACCACGACCCCTCCGTCCGGCAACCGTGACGCCTACAGCGCCATCCAGGCCGAGTCGTACGACAGCCAGTCCGGCACCACCACGGAGACCACCACCGACACCGGCGGCGGCTCGGACCTCGGCTACCTCGCGGGCGGCGACTGGGCCCTGTACAAGGGCGTCAACTTCGGCTCCACGGCGGCCACCCAGTTCTACGCCCGGGTGGCGAGCGGTGCCGCGAGCGGGGTGAGCGGACTGGTCCAGGTCCGCCTCGACAGCCAGACCGCCACCCCCATCGGCAGTTTCTCCGTCGCCAACACGGGCGGCTGGCAGACCTGGCAGACGGTCCCGGCCAACATCAGTTCGGTGACCGGCACCCATGACGTCTATCTGACGTTCAGCAGCGGCCAGCCGGCCGACTTCGTGAACGTCAACTGGTTCGACTTCGGCCACTGAGCGAGGAGCCGGCGGCGCCGGGCGGCTCGACCTTCACGTACGGGTCGGCCCCTGGCGCCGTCGGCATGACGACTCCCGGCTCGCGCCGGGGCCCGGTCCCCGCGTGCGGCCGAGTCAGCGCAGCTCCGCCCGGAACGCGGCCGGCGTCCGGTCCGTGTGCTGGTGGAAGAACTTGGAGAAGTTCGCCGCGTCCGGAAAGCCGATCGCCGCGCCCACGCGGCCGATCGGCATGTCCGTGTGGGCGAGGAGGCGCTTGGCCTCCAGGACGACCCGTTTGTCGATGAAGCCCTTGGGGGTCTCGCCGGTGGCGGCGCGGACCGCGCGGACGAGGGTGCGGCGGGAGTAGCCGAGGGAGTCGGCGTAGGCGCTGACGCTGTGGTTGGTGGCGAAGTTCTTCTCCACCGCGTCCCGGAAGAGGGTGAAGGTGGTGTCCGCCTGGCGGCGGGCCGCCTCGGCCGAACTGGCGGCCAGATGGGCGAGGCGGAGCAGGAACGCCGTGAGGGAGTGGCGCAGGACCGCCGTGTGGAGGCTCAGCGGGAGGGTCGTGGTGTCCTCGTACTCCCGCTGGAGCTGGGTGAGGGCCGCCTTCAGGCCCGCCAGCTGGAGTCCGTCGGGGCGCAGCAGGGGCGGCAGGTCGTAGCGGTAGAGGCCGGTCGCCTCCACCGTCGCCCGGGGCAGAAAGCCCGGCTGCATGGTCAGGACGGTTCCGCGGTACTCGCTCGTCTTCGAGAAGCGGTGGACCTGACCGGGGCGGATCCAGAGCAGGTCGCCGGCGTCCGCCTCGTACTCGGCGAAGTCGATCATGTGGCGGACGGGGCCCGCGTCGAAGAGCATCACGACATGGAAGTCGATGCGGTGGACACGCAGAAGGGGGGCGTCGGCGTGCCAGGTGCGGTTCGTGCCCATCGGGCCCGCCTGCATGCCCACCCCCCACACGCTCAGCTCGACAGGGAAGGGGAACGTTCTGATCCCGTCCATGCCTGCTTCACCGTCTCCGCCTTGGATGGTTCTGTCCGCCATGTCCCTCTCACGCCGCCCAGCCGGTGCTCTCGTTGTCCCACTTTCACCACAGGCTGGCACACGACGACCTTCCCCAGTAAAAGTCAGATTTTTAAGGTTGAACGCAACAACGCCGAAACAATCGAAATACCGCTGCGAACGAGGACTTCTTGAAGATGAGTACGCAGACACCGGACAGCTTCGAATGGACCGAACTCGACCGCCGGGCTGTCGACACCGCCCGTCTGCTCGCGGCCGACGCCGTACAGAAGGTGGGCAACGGCCACCCGGGCACCGCGATGAGCCTTGCCCCCGCCGCGTACACGATCTTTCAGAAGGTGATGCGTCACGATCCGGCGGACCCCGAGTGGACCGGCCGGGACCGTTTCGTCCTCTCCCCCGGCCACACCTCGCTGACCCTCTACACCCAGCTGTTCCTCTCCGGGTACGAGGTGGAGCTGGACGACCTGAAGGCGTTCCGCACCCGCGGCTCCAGGACGCCGGGGCACCCCGAGTACGGGCACACCGCCGGTGTCGAGACCACCACCGGTCCGCTCGGCCAGGGCGCCGCCAACGCCGTGGGAATGGCGATGGCCGCCCGCTACGAGCGCGGCCTGTTCGACCCCGAGGCCCCCGAGGGCACCTCCCCCTTCGACCACACCATCTGGGCGATCGTCTCCGACGGCGACCTGGAGGAGGGCGTCTCCGCGGAGGCCTCCTCCCTGGCCGGCCATCAGAAGCTCGGCAATCTGGTCTTCCTCTACGACGACAACCACATCTCCATCGAGGGCGACACCGCGACCGCGTTCTCCGAGGACGTCCTGAAGCGGTACGAGGCCTACGGCTGGCATGTGCAGCGCGTCGAGCCCTCGCTCGGCGGCGACATCGACGTACCGGCCCTCCACGCGGCCCTGAGGGCGGCGCAGGCCGAGACCGGGCGGCCCTCCATCATCGCGATGCGCACGATCATCGCCTGGCCCGCCCCGAACGCGCAGAACACCGAGGCCGCCCACGGCTCCGCGCTCGGCGCCGCCGAGATCGCCGCCACCAAACGCCTCCTCGGCTTCGACCCCGACCAGTCCTTCCAGGTCGACGCCGATGTGCTGGCCCACACCCGCGAGGCCCTCGACCGCGGTGCCGAGGCGCACGCGGCCTGGGACAAGCAGCTCGACAAGTGGCGCGGCGCCAACCCCGAGCGCGCCGAGCTGTTCGACCGGATCGTGGCCGGGCAGCTGCCCGAGGGCTGGGAGTCCGTGGTCCCCGTCTTCGAGGAGGGCAAGTCGGTCGCCACCCGCGCCGCCTCCGGCAAGGTGCTCCAGGCGCTGGGTGCCGTACTGCCCGAGCTGTGGGGCGGCTCCGCCGACCTCGCCGGCTCGAACAACACCACCATCGACAAGACCTCGTCCTTCCTGCCGAAGGGCAACCCGCTGCCCGGGGCCGACCCGTACGGCCGTACCGTCCACTTCGGCATCCGCGAGTTCTCGATGGCCGCCGAGATGAACGGCATCGCCCTGCACGGCAACACCCGTGTCTACGGCGGTACGTTCCTGGTGTTCTCCGACTACATGCGCAACGCGGTGCGGATGTCGGCGCTCATGCAGCTCCCGGTGACCTACGTCTGGACCCATGACTCCATCGGGCTCGGCGAGGACGGGCCGACCCACCAGCCGGTCGAGCACCTCGCCTCGCTGCGCGCCATCCCGGGCCTGAACGTGGTCCGCCCGGCCGACGCCAACGAGACCGCCATCGCCTGGGCCGAGATCCTCAGGCGCCACGCCACCGACCCGGCCCCGCACGGCCTCGCGCTGACCCGTCAGGGCGTGCCGACGTACGCGCCCGACCCGGACGCGGCGAAGGGCGGTTACATCCTCCGGGAGTCCTCGAAGCCGACCCCGGACGTCGTCCTGATCGCCACCGGCTCCGAGGTCCAGCTCGCCGTCGCCGCACGGGAGCAGCTGGAGGCCGAGGGGATCGGCACCCGGGTCGTGTCGATGCCGTCCGTGGAGTGGTTCGAGGAGCAGCCGCGGGAGTACCGCGAGCGGGTTCTTCCGCCTTCGGTCAAGGCCCGCGTTGCGGTGGAGGCGGGCATCGGCCTGACGTGGTACCGCTTCACAGGTGACGCAGGACGCATTGTCTCCCTCGAACACTTCGGCGCCTCCGCCGACGCCAGGATCCTGTTCGCCGAGTTCGGCTTCACCCCCGAGAACGTCGCCGCCGCCGCCAAGGCTTCACTTGACGCAGTCAAGGACCTGGCCGCCGCCCGCGGTTGATCCGATCGCCAGAAAGAAGATGATGAAAGTGACCGAAGCAACCGCGACCGCGGAAGCCCTCAAGCGCCTCAGCGACGAAGGCGTCTCCATCTGGCTGGACGACCTGTCGCGACGGCGCATCGAGTCCGGCAACCTCGCCGAACTCGTCGCGAACCGGCACGTGGTCGGCGTCACCACCAACCCGTCGATCTTCCAGGCCGCCATCGGCTCCGGCGAGGGCTACGAGGAGCAGCTCGCCGACCTGGCCGCGCGGGGCGTCACGGTCGAGGAGGCCGTGCGGATGATGACCACCGCCGACGTCCGCGCCGCCGCCGACGTCCTGCGGCCCGTGTACGACGCGACCGGCGGCCGGGACGGCCGGGTCTCCATCGAGGTCGACCCGCGCCTGGCCCACCACACCAAGGCCACGATCGCCGAGGCCAAGCAGCTCGCCTGGCTCGTCGACCGCCCGAACGTCATGATCAAGATCCCGGCGACGAAGGCCGGCCTCCCGGCGATCACCGAGGTCATCGGCCTCGGCATCAGCGTCAACGTCACGCTGATCTTCTCCCTGGAGCGCTACCGCGAGGTCATGGACGCCTACCTGGCCGGCCTGGAGAAGGCACGGGCCAAGGGACTCGACCTGGGCACCATCCACTCCGTGGCCTCCTTCTTCGTCTCCCGCGTCGACTCCGAGATCGACAAGCGGCTGGGCGCCCTCAGCTCCCCCGAGGCGTCCACCCTCAAGGGCAGGGCCGCGCTGGCGAACGCGCGTCTGGCGTACGAGGCCTACGAAGAGGTCTTCGCCGGTGAGCGCTGGACCGCCCTGGCCGGCGCCGGCGCCCACAGGCAGCGCCCCCTGTGGGCCTCCACCGGTGTGAAGGACCCGGCTTACAAGGACACGCTGTACGTGGCCGAGCTGGTGGCCCCCGGGACCGTCAACACCATGCCGGAGGCCACCCTCGACGCCACCGCCGACCACGGCGAGATCACCGGCGACACGGTGACCGGCGGCTACGCCCAGGCCCGTGCCGACCTGGCCGCCGTGGAGGCGCTCGGCATCTCCTACGACGAGGTCGTGCAGCAGCTCGAGGACGAGGGCGTCGCCAAGTTCGAGGTGGCCTGGCAGGACCTGCTGGACGCCGTGACGAAGTCGCTCGACAGCAAGGGAGCTGACGCGGAATGACCACCGCCTCCGACTGGACGAACCCGCTCCGCGACGAGCGCGACCGGCGGCTGCCCCGTATCGCCGGCCCGTCCGGGCTCGTCATCTTCGGCGTCACCGGCGACCTGTCCCGCAAGAAGCTGATGCCGGCCGTCTACGACCTCGCCAACCGCGGCATGCTGCCGCCGGGCTTCTCGCTCGTCGGGTTCGCCCGCCGGGACTGGGAGGACGAGGACTTCGCGCAGATCGTGCACGACTCGGTGCGCGAGCACGCGCGCACCGAGTTCCGTGAGGAGGTCTGGCAGCAGCTCGCCGAGGGGATGCGGTTCATCCCGGGCGACTTCGACGACGACACCGCGTTCGACCAGCTGCGCCGGACCGTCGACGACCTGGACAAGGCACGCGGTACGAGCGGCAACTACGCCTTCTATCTCTCCGTACCGCCGAAGTTCTTCCCCAAGGTCGTCCAGCAGCTGAAGAAGCACGGTCTCGCGGACGCGCCCGAGGGGTCCTGGCGGCGTGCCGTCATCGAGAAGCCCTTCGGACGCGACCTGGCCAGCGCCCGGGAGCTGAACGCGCTGGTGCACGACGTGTTCGAGCCGGACCAGGTGTTCCGGATCGACCACTACCTCGGCAAGGAGACCGTCCAGAACATCCTGGCGCTCCGCTTCGCCAACCAGATGTACGAGCCCATCTGGAACCGGTCGTACGTCGACCACGTCCAGATCACCATGGCCGAGGACATCGGCATCGGCGGCCGGGCCGGCTACTACGACGGCATCGGCGCCGCCCGTGACGTCATCCAGAACCATCTGCTGCAGCTGATGGCGCTCACCGCCATGGAGGAGCCCGCCGCCTTCGACGCCGAGTCGCTGCTCACCGAGAAGCTGAAGGTCCTGCGGGCCGTGAAGCTGCCGCAGGACCTGGGCCGGCACACCGTGCGCGGGCAGTACGCGGGCGCCTGGCAGGGCGGCGAGCAGGTGCTCGGCTATCTGGAGGAGGACGGCATCGACCCGGCCTCCACCACGGACACGTACGCCGCCATCAAGGTGAACGTCGACAACCGGCGCTGGGCGGGCGTGCCCTTCTACCTCCGCACCGGAAAGCGCCTCGGGCGCCGGGTCACCGAGATCGCGGTCGTCTTCCAGACCGCCCCGCACTCCCCCTTCGACTCCACGGCCACCGAGGAGCTGGGCAAGAACGCGATCGTCATCCGCGTCCAGCCGGACGAGGGCATGACGGTCCGGTTCGGGTCCAAGGTGCCGGGCACCTCGATGGAGATCCGGGACGTCACGATGGACTTCGCGTACGGCGAGTCCTTCACCGAGTCCAGCCCGGAGGCGTACGAGCGCCTCATCCTGGATGTGCTGCTCGGCGACGCCAACCTTTTCCCCCGTCACCAGGAAGTGGAAGAGTCCTGGAAGATCCTCGACCCGATCGAGGAGTACTGGGCGAAGAACGGCAAGCCGGCGCAGTACGCCTCGGGTACATGGGGACCCGAGGAAGCCGACGAGATGCTCGCACGAGACGGACGGAGCTGGCGCAGGCCATGAAGATCGACCTGACCGACACCACGGCAAGCAAGATCAACAAGGCGCTGGTGCAGGGTCGCCGCGCCATCGGCACCCCCGCCGTGGGCATGGTCCTGACGATGGTCATCGTCACGGACGAGGAGAACGCCTACGACGCGATCAAGGCGGCCGAGGAGGCCTCGCACGAGCACCCCTCGCGCACCCTGGTCGTCATCAAGCGGCACGCCCGCACCCCGCGCGACCGCATGGCCTCCAAGCTGGACGCCGAGGTCCGGGTGGGCGCCGACGCGGGAACCGGCGAGACCGTCGTCCTGCGCACCTACGGCGAGGTGTCCGACCACGCCGACTCGGTCGTCCTGCCGCTGCTGCTGCCGGACGCCCCGGTGGTGGTGTGGTGGCCGGTGGACGCGCCCGAGGTGCCGTCCAAGGACCCGCTGGGCGCGCTCGCACAGCGCAGGATCACCGACCTGTACGCCGTCGAGAACCCCCTCGAAGCCCTGGAGACCCGGGTGCGCTCCTACGCGCCCGGTGACACCGACCTCGCCTGGACCCGGCTGACGCCGTGGCGCTCGATGCTGGCCGCCGCGCTCGACCAGGCCCGTGCCCAGATCATCTCGGGCGCGGTGGAGGCCGAGGCGGAGAACCCGGCCGCCGAGCTGCTGGCACGCTGGCTGGAGGCACGGCTGAACGTGCGGATCGACCGGGTGGTCACCGCCGGTCCGGTCGTCACCGCGGTGCGCCTGGGCACCGCCGACGGCGAGATCGTCATCGACCGCCCCGAGGGCCCGCTGGCCACGCTCTCCCTGCCCGGCCAGCCCTCGCGCACCCTGGCACTCAAGGTCCGCACCACCTCCGAACTCATCGCCGAGGAACTCCGCCGCCTCGACGCCGACGAGATGTACGCCGTCGCGCTGCGGGGCGAGGGCAGCAAGGAGACCGTCGATGTCTGACTCACCCCAGCTGACCCGGCGTCCCGAGTGGACGGCGCTGGAGGAGCACCGCGAGTCCGCGCTGCGACGGCCGCGGCTGCGTGAGCTGTTCGCGGCGGACCCCTCCCGCGCGGAGCGCTACGTCGTACGCGTGGGCGATCTGCGCATCGACTACTCCAAGCACCTGATCAACGACGAGACCCTGCGGCTGCTGCGTGAACTGGCCGCCGCCACCGATGTGTTCGGGCTGCGCGACGCCATGTTCCGCGGCGAGAGGATCAACGTCACCGAGGACCGGGCGGTGCTGCACACCGCGCTGCGGGCCCCCCGGGACGCGGTGATCGAGGTCGACGGCGAGAACGTCGTGCCAGGTGTGCACGCCGTTCTCGACAAGATGAGCGACTTCGCGAACCGGGTCCGCTCCGGTGAGTGGACCGGTCACACCGGGCGGCGCATCAGGAACGTCGTCAACATCGGCATCGGCGGCTCGGACCTCGGTCCGGCGATGGCGTACGAGGCGCTGCGGACCTTCGCGGCACGGGAGTTGACCTTCCGCTTCGTGTCGAACGTGGACGGCTCCGACCTCCACGAGGCCGTGCGCGACCTCGACCCGGCGGAGACGCTGTTCATCGTCGCGTCCAAGACGTTCACCACGATCGAGACGATCACCAACGCGACGTCGGCGCGGTCCTGGCTGCTGAACGGCCCGCGTGGCCTCGGCGAGGAGAAGGCGGTCGCCCGGCACTTCGTGGCGCTGTCGACCAACGCCGGGAAGGTCACCGAGTTCGGTATCGACCCGGACAACATGTTCGAGTTCTGGGACTGGGTCGGCGGCCGCTACTCCTTCGACTCGGCCATCGGCCTGTCCCTGATGATCGCCATCGGCCCGGACCGGTTCCGGGAGCTGCTCGACGGCTTCCGTATCGTCGACGAGCACTTCCGGAACGCGCCCGCCGAGGACAACGCCCCGCTGATCCTGGGCCTGTTGGGCGTCTGGTACGGCAACTTCCACGACGCCCAGTCGCACGCCGTGCTGCCGTACTCGCACTACCTCTCCAAGTTCACGGCATATCTGCAGCAGCTGGACATGGAGTCCAACGGCAAGTCGGTGCAGCGTGACGGGCGTCCCGTGGAGTGGCAGACCGGACCGGTGGTGTGGGGCACGCCCGGCACCAACGGCCAGCACGCCTACTACCAGTTGATCCACCAGGGCACCAAGCTGATCCCGGCGGACCTGATCGGCTTCGCCCGGCCGGCGGCCGAACTCAGCGACGAACTCAAGGCGCAGCACGACCTGTTGATGGCCAACCTGTTCGCCCAGGGCCAGGCGCTGGCCTTCGGCAAGACCGCGGACGAGGTGCGCGCGGAGGGCGTGCCCGAGGAGCAGGTGCCCCACCGCACCTTCCAGGGCAACCACCCCACGACCACCATCCTGGCCCGCGAGCTGACCCCGTCGGTCCTCGGTCAGCTGATCGCCCTCTACGAGCACAAGGTGTTCGTCCAGGGCGCGATCTGGAACATCGACTCCTTCGACCAGTGGGGTGTCGAGCTCGGCAAGGTCCTCGCCAAGCGCGTCGAACCCGCCCTGACCGAAGGCGCCGACGTCCCCGGTCTCGACCCGTCCACCACCGCCCTCGTGGCCGCGTACCGCGAACTCAAGAACGCATCGGAAGTGAACTGACATGCAGCTCGGTCTGATTGGTCTCGGCAAGATGGGCGGCAACATGCGCGAGCGGATCCGCCGCGCCGGCCACACCGTCATCGGCTACGACCGCAATCCCGACCTCTCCGACGCGGCGAGCCTCGCCGAGCTCGTCGACAAGCTCGAAGCCCCGCGCGTGATCTGGGTGATGGTCCCGGCCGGCGGGCCGACCCAGTCCGTCGTCGACGAGCTCGGCGGTCTCCTCTCCCCCGGTGACACCGTCGTGGACGGCGGCAACTCCCGCTGGTCGGACGACGAGAAGCACGCCGAGGAGCTGGGTGCCAAGGGCATCGGCTTCGTCGACGCCGGCGTCTCCGGCGGTGTGTGGGGCCTGCAGAACGGCTACGCGCTGATGGTCGGCGGCGACAAGGAGCACGTCGAGCGGCTCAAGCCGATCTTCGAGGCGCTCAAGCCGGAGGGCCCGTACGGCTATGTCCACGCCGGCAAGGTCGGCGCCGGGCACTTCTCGAAGATGGTCCACAACGGCATCGAGTACGCCATGATGCAGGCGTACGCCGAGGGCTGGGAGCTGCTGGAGAAGGTCGACTCGGTCGACAGCGTCCGCGAGGTCTTCCGGTCCTGGCAGGAGGGCACGGTCATCCGTTCCTGGCTGCTGGACCTGGCGGTCAACGCCCTCGACGAGGACGAGCACCTCGACAAGCTGAAGGGCTTCGCGCAGGACTCCGGTGAGGGCCGCTGGACGGTCGAGGCGGCCGTCGACAACGCCGTCCCGCTGCCGACGATCACGGCCTCCCTCTTCGCGCGGTTCGCCTCCCGGCAGGACGACTCCCCGCAGATGAAGATGATCGCGGCGCTGCGCAACCAGTTCGGCGGGCACGCCGTCGAGTCGAAGTAGGTCCGTCGTGGGGGACCTTCTCCTGGTCCGCCACGGCGAGACGGAGTGGAGCGTGTCGGGCCAGCACACCAGCTGGACCGACCTGCCCCTCACCCAGCACGGTGAGGAGCAGGCCAAGTCCCTCGCTCCACTCCTCTCGCAGCGGACCTACGCACTCGCGCTGACCAGCCCGCTCGGCCGGGCGATACGCACCGCCGAACTCGCCGGCATCACCGGCACCACTGTCGAACCCGACCTGCACGAGTGGGACTACGGCGCCTACGAGGGCATCACGACGGTGGAGATCCACCGCAGCCGCCCGCACTGGGACCTGTGGCTGCACGGGGTCCCGCCGGGTCCCGAGGGACATCCGGGCGAGTCCCCGGCCGAGGTCGGCGACCGGGCCGACCGGGTACTGGCCCGCGTCGACGCGGCCCTCTCCAACCGCACCGGCGATGTGGTCCTCGTCGCCCACGCCCACTTCCTGCGCGTCCTGACCGCACGCAGACTGGGCCTGCCGCCCGCCGAGGGACGGCTGTTCCAGCTGTCGACCGGCACGGTCAGCCGGCTGTCGACCGAACACGGACGGCCGGTCATCGCAGAATGGAACACCAGGGCGTAGCCGGGCACCGCGACCCGGACCGCGATCGTCGAAGGAGCAGGTGAAGGGGAGTTGCCGGACCAGTCGGCACAAGTCCGCCGCCGTCACGCGCAGTTGTGCGACTAGAGTCGCGCTTCGTGGAGATCAACGATCTGACGCCGGCCGAACGGAGAGTGTGGCGGGCGTTCGCGACGGGGGCGCCGGTCGACTTCCGGGAGGCGGACGACGAGGACACGGCGCGGGGCGGGCGGTGGGGGCCCGAACGCACGGTCCGGGCGGCCGTGTTGCGGGCCCTGCTGCTCGACGGGCCGCAGGAGCCCGGTGAGATCGCCGCCCTCAAGCTCTCCGGGGCCCGGATCACCGGAGTCCTCGACCTGCGGTACGGCACGACCGACTTCGCCGTCCGGCTGAGCCACTGCCACTTCGACGAGGTCCCGCAGCTGTACGGGGCCCGGTTCCGCCAGCTCAACCTGAGCGACTCGGTGCTGTCCGGGCTGGCGGCCGCCACCGTGCGGGTGGACGGTGTGCTGCGGCTGACGGACTGCCGGATCGGCGGACCGGTGCGGCTGGGCGGGGCACGGATCACCGGGGCGCTGTTCATGGAGCGAACGCACCTCGCCTCGGACGACGACACGGAACCGGTCCTGGAGCTGAACCACGCCGAGATCGGTGACGACCTGTGGGCTCCGGAGCTGCGGGTGCGCGGGCAGGTACGTCTCGACGGGGCGTCCGTCACCGGCGCGGTGAACCTGGAGGGGGCCGAGTTCCTCGCCCCGGGCGGCACCGCCATCAGTGCCCTGACCTTCGACACCGGCTCCGACCTGCGGATGCGGCGGGCCCGTACGCTGGGGCGGGTGGACTTCCGGGGCGCCCGCGTACCGGGGCGCTTCGAGCTCACCTTCGCCCGGCTGGCCAACCCCGACGGCACGGCGCTGCGGCTGAGCAGCGCCGCCGTCGGAGAGCTGTGGCTGCGCAAGGGCCCGCCCCTCGACGGCATCCTCAACCTGCGCCGGGCCCGGATCGAAGTCCTGTACCTGGAACCGGAGATGCTGCCGGAGAGGGTCTTCCTCAGCGACCTCACCTACACCACGCTCACCCCGCACCTGCCCGCCGAACACCGCCTGCCCATGCTGGAGCGCGACCTGCGCTACGAGCCGCACACCTACGAGCAGCTGACCGCCGCCTACCGCCGTATCGGCGACGACTACGCGGCCCGTCTGGTCCAGCTGGCCAAGCAGCGCCGTCTGCGCACCACCCGCGCCTGGTACGGCCGGGTCTGGGGCTACGTCCAGGACGCCACCGTCGGCTACGGCTTCCACCCGTTGCGCGCGGCCGTCTGGCTGCTGTCGCTGCTGGCGGTCGGCTCGCTCGCGTACGGGCTGCACCACCCGCGCCCGCTCAAGGCGTCGGAGGCCCCGCACTTCAACCCGGTCTTCTACACCCTCGACCTGCTCCTGCCGGTGATCTCCTTCGGCCAGGAGGACGCCTTCGCCCCGGCCGGCTGGTACCAGTATCTGGCGTACGCCCTGATCATCACCGGCTGGATCCTGGCCACGACGGTCGTCACCGGCGTGACCAGGACGGTCAGCCGCCAGTGAGCCGCCGGGCCGTGTGCTGGGCGGCCAGCCGGACGGGCGCGTTCTGGGCGCCGTACCCCCGGTAGCCGCCGTCGCGCTGGACGAGCTCGAAGAAGACGCGCCCCACGGTGCGGGTGTAGCAGTGCCTGAACTCGCCGTGGGCGTCACGGTCGTAGAGAATCCCGAGCTCGCGATAGGTCTCCAGCTCCCCCTCGGCGAACTCGAACCGGGCGGCCAGATCGTCGTAGTAGTTGGCCGGTATCGGCAGCGGCGTCCCACCCGCGGCCCGGAAGCGGCGGGCCGCGCCCACCACGTCGTCCGTCGCCAGGGCGATGTGCTGGGCGTGGACCGTGTCGTCGGCGGGCGCCGCTCCCACGGACAGGGCGATGCGGACGCCGCCGTCGGCGGTGGTCACCGCACGGCTGCGCAGGAGGCCGTACGGGTCGGCGACGTCCACGCTCTCCTGCGCGGACAGGCCCAGCACGCCGCGGTGGAACAAGGCCGCCTCGTCGAAGTGGTGCCAGGGCTGGACGAGGGCGAGATGGTCGATGCGGGTCACCACCGGCTCCGGCTCCTCACCCGGGACGTCCTCGAAGTCGGCGCGCCAGTCGGGCAGTCCGGGCCGGCCGGTGGCGCAGAAGAACAGCTCCGTGCCGTCGGGGGCGGCCACCGCGTCCAGCGGCGCGTCCTCGGGCGCCCGCCTGCGCGGCAGCACCGGCGCGAGCAGCGCCTCGGCGCGGCGGGCGGCGCCTGCCGGGTCGGGTGACTCCAGGCCGATCGCGGCGAGTCCGGTGCCGTCGCCACGCCGTACGGCCGGCCCGGTGTTGACGAGAACACGGGCCTCACCCTGCTGCCACAGATCGACGGGCTTGCCGCGATGCCGGGCGGTACGGGCGAAGCCCAGCGCGCCCAGCAGCTCGGTGACCGGCTCGGCGTCGGGCGTGACCAGCTCGGCGAAGGCGACGCCGGTGGGGACGACGGGGGCGGGCAGCTCGGCCGGGGCGACCTGCTCCTGGAGCACGAGGAGCGAGCGGTGCGCGTCCACGGCCGTGGGGCCGGCCTCGGCCTGCCGGAAGACGTCGTTGAAGACCTCCAGGGACAGCGGACCGTCGTATCCGGTGCGCAGTACGTGCCGTACGAGGCCCGCGACATCGAAGCCGCCCTGCCCCGGGAAGCAGCGGTAGTGGCGGCTCCAGCGCAGCACGTCCATCGCGAGCGGGGGCGCGTCCGCGAGCTGCAGGAAGAAGATCTTGTCACCGGGGATGTCCTCGATGCCCTTGGGGTCGGAGCCCCGGGAGAGGATGTGGAAGCTGTCGAGACAGGTGCCGAGGGAGGGATGCCCGGCGGCCTCGACGACCTGCCAGGCATGGTCGTACGTACTGATGTGACGCCCCCAGGCGAGCGCCTCGTAGGCGACACGGATGCCGAAGTCCTCGGCCAGATCGGCGAGTCGGCCCAGCTGCCGGGCGGCCAGGGCGTCGTCGTCGATCGCGAGGGGGCTCACGCTGGAGCACACCAGCACCGTGCCGGCCCCGAGCCTGCGCATGAGTGCGAACTTGTGCCGGGCTCGCCGCAGATTCCGCGCGAACTCGTCCTCGGGTACGGCTTCGATGTCCCGCAGGGGCTGGTAGAGGTCGACGGTCAGCCCCAGATCGGCGCAGCGGGCGCGGACCTCCTCGGGAGTGAGGGGGCTGGCCAGCAGATCGTTCTCGAAGATCTCGACCCCGTCGAACCCGGCCCGGGAGGCGGCGGCGAGCTTCTCACTGAGAGACCCGCTCAACGAAACGGTGGCAATGGAGGTGCGCATAGGTGCTCCTTCGAACCTGCGGGACCACTGCGCCGTGAGGGGCGCGTGGGGGGCGGGGCGCTTTCGGCTGCGCGGGCGGGATCGGTGACGCCGCGGAGATCCGTCAAAAGGGCCCTAGCCCGCGGAGCTCTCCACCACCGCGCCCATCTCGGCGATGTCCGTCAGCATCCGTCCGGTGTCCGGCTCGTGGCCCGTGAACAGGCGGAACGCGTCCGCGGCCTGGAACACGGCCATCCCGCCCCCGTCCAACGTGGCGCAGCCGAGGGTCCGAGCGGCGCGCAGCAGCTCCGTCTCCAGCGGCCGGTAGACCACCTCGGCCACCCACAACCCGGGACGCAGCAGCTCCGCGGCGAACGGCAGCCCCGGATGCGCGGCCATCCCCGTGGGCGTGGCATGGACCACACCGTCGGCGTCGGAGAGCAACCCCGCCAACCGGTCCGGTGTGGCGGCCGCCGCCCGCCCCGCGCCGAAGTGCCGGTTCAACGCGGCCGCCAGGTCCGCCGCCCGGTCGGCCAGCGCGTCCACGACCGTGACCCGCTCGGCTCCCAGCGTCAGCGTCGCGTGGGCGACCGCCGCCCCCGCGCCCCCCGCACCCACCTGCACGACCCGCTCCGACGGCACATCCGGCAGCCCTCGCGCGAACGACGCCGCGAACCCGGTGACGTCCGTGTTGTGGCCGACGGCCCGCCCGTCCTCCTCGAAGACGACCGTGTTGACCGCGCCGAGCGCCTCCGCCTGCGGAGCGAGCGCGTCCAGGTGCTCGATGACGAGCTGCTTGCAGGGGTGCGTGATGTTCAGCCCGTCGAAGCCCAGGTCCCGCGCCGCGCGCACCAGGTCACCGACCGCCGCCGGCGCCACCCCCAGCACATCGATGTCGATGAGCCGGTACAGATAGCGCAGCCCCTGCCGGTCGGCCTCCCGCTGGTGCAGCGCCGGACTGAGCGACGGGCCGATGCCGGAACCGATCAGTCCGACGAGATACGACTCCTTGGCCACGACGGCCCTCCTGTACGCCTCACCGATGCTTGCGCAGCCCGCTAATGTACGAACTAGTACGTTAGTCATAGCAGGGTGCTCGGCCCGTGGGAAGGCCTCTTCTACAATCTGCGGCACCGGCCCCTCGCCCGTAAGGAACCCGATGACCAGCGTCGAAGAACCGGCACGGCCAGGCGGACGCATCCGCGACGCCGCACGCACGCAGGCCGAGATCCTCGACGTCGCGACCCATGAGTTCGCGAGGGCGGGCTTCGCGGGTGCCCGGGTGGACGAGATCGCCGCCCGCACCCGCACCACCAAGCGGATGATCTACTACTACTTCGGCGGCAAGGAGCAGCTGTTCACGGCCGTCCTGGAGCGGGCCTACGGCGTGATCCGCGAGGCCGAGCAGAAGCTGGACGTCGACCACCTGGACCCGGTCGCGGCCATCCGGCGGCTGGCCGAGGTCACCTTCGACCACCACGAGCAGCACCCGGACTTCATCCGGCTGGTCAGCATCGAGAACATCCACGAGGCCGAGCACATCGTGGCCTCCCAGAAGCTCGGCCGGATGGGTTCGCCGGCCCTGGACGTCATCCGCCGGATCCTGAAGTCCGGGCGCGAGTCCGGTCTGTTCACGGCCGAGGTCGACGCCGTCGACCTGCACGCGATGATCAGCTCCTTCTGCTTCTTCCGGGTCGCCAACCGGCACACCTTCGGCGCCCTGTTCGGCCGCGACCTGGTGGACCCGGCCCAGCGCGAGCACTACCGGAACATGCTGGGCGACATGGTGATCGCGTACCTCACGGCGGACCGCGCCGACGACTGACGAGCACGGAGAAGCACCCGCAAGATCCTTCGACGGCACCTCTTGACACCCGGGAAACGTGAGCGCAACATCCGTGGACGACCGCTACTAACTATCCAGTGCGTTCATTAGCCGGGTAGCACCCGGCACGGCCGTCCCGCCACCCCAGGGTTCCGGCACCTCCCCTCTCCGCTCACTCCGCCTACGCTGGAGTTCCCCCGAAGGAGCACCGCCGTGTCGTCCGTCCCCGCCGAAGCCGTCGGGCAGCCGAAGAAGGCGGCCGCCGCCGCCTGGATCGGCAGCGCCCTGGAGTACTACGACTTCTTCATCTACGGCAGCGCGGCCGCGCTGATCTTCCCCAAGGTGTTCTTCGACGAGTCCGACCCCGCCACCGCGACCCTGCTCTCGCTGGCCACGTTCGGTGTCGCCTACGCGGCCCGGCCGGTCGGCGCGCTCTTCCTCGGCCACTTCGGTGACCGGGCCGGCCGTAAGAAGATCATGGTCTTCACCCTGATCCTGATGGGTGTCTCCACGTTCCTCATCGGCTGTCTGCCCACCCGTCACCAGGTCGGCGCCCTCGCGCCGGTCCTGCTCGTGCTCTGCCGAGTGCTGCAGGGCATCTCCGCGGCCGGCGAACAGGCCAGCGCCAACTCGATGACACTGGAACACGCGCCTGCGCACCGGCGCGGCTTCTTCACCAGCTTCACGCTCAGCGGCACCCAGGGCGGCCAGCTCATCGCCACCCTGGTCTTCCTGGCCGTCGCCCAGCTTCCCGACGACCAGCTGATGTCCTGGGGCTGGCGCGTCCCGTTCTGGGCGAGCGTCGTCGTGGCGGTCGTGGGGTACCTCATCCGCCGCAGGCTCGAGGAGACACCGGTCTTCGCCCAGCAGGCGGCCTCCTCCGAGGGCATCGTGAAACTCCCGCTGGTGGTCCTGCTGCGCGAGCACTGGGCGGACGTCCTGCGCGTCGTCGCGGGCGCGCTGATCGCCTCGGTCTCCACGATCTTCACGGTGTGGGCGCTCGCCTACGCCACCAGTGACGCCGTCGGGATGTCACGCTCCTCGATGCTGTGGGTGGGCGCGCTGGCCAACCTCGTGGCGCTGGGCGCGATCCCCGCGTGGGCGACGCTGTCCGACCGTGTCGGCCGGCGTCCCGTGTACCTGATCGGCGCGGTCGGCAGCGCGGTGGCGATGGCCGGGTATCTCTGGGCGATCTCGACCGGCGACTACACGCTGACCCTGATCCTCGGCGTCGTGGCCTTCGGCGTCGTCTACAGCGCCGCGAACGGTGTCTGGCCGTCGTTCTACGGCGAGATGTTCTCCACCCGCGTGCGTCTGTCCGGCATGGCCATCGGCACCCAGATCGGCTTCGCCGTGGCCGGCTTCGCGGTCACCTTCGCCGCCCGGATCGCGGGCCCCGACGGCGACGACTGGTCGGCCGTGGCCCTGTTCACCGCGGCCCTCTGCGTCCCGCCGGCCATCGCCGCCCTCTCGGCCCGCGAGACGGCCCAGGTCCCGACGGAACACCTGGGCGAACGCACGGCCCGAAAGTCCTCCCAGCCGGAGACGGTGACGGCGTGACGACGGTCCTGCCTACGCCCGCGGGTGGCGGGGCTCGTACAAGCCGATCTCGCCGCCCCCGGGCAGGCGGAAGGCGGTCACCCGGCCCCAGCGCGCGTCCTGCACGGGGCGGGTGAACTCCACTCCCCGGTCGACGAGTTCGGCCACCGTCCGGTCCAGGTCGTCGCACATCAGCATCAGTTCGAGCGACGGCGCGCCGTCGGCCGGGTGGACGGCGACCTCGGTCGGCGGCGCCTTGAAGATCAGCCAGCCGTGTCCGGCGTCGATGTGGGCCCAGCCGAGGACGTCCCTGAGGAAGACGCGGTCCGCCTCGGCGTCGGCGGAGTGGATCACCATATGTGCACCATTGATCACAGGGCGGAGACTACGCACTCCTGTCAGGAATGGAGAAGCATCGGCACCGGGCCTCGCCTAGCCTGACCGTCACGGGCGTACCCGCGCTACGGACGGAGAGACGATGAGCAAGGCCCCGAGCACTTCGCAGCACGCCGCCGACAGCCACGATCTGATCCGTGTGCACGGCGCCCGCGAGAACAACCTCAAGGACGTCAGCGTCGAGCTGCCGAAACGCAGGCTGACCGTTTTCACCGGTGTTTCCGGCTCGGGAAAGAGCTCCCTGGTCTTCGACACCATCGCCGCGGAGTCGCAGCGGCTCATCAACGAGACCTACAGCGCCTTCGTCCAGGGCTTCATGCCGACGCTCGCCCGCCCCGAGGTGGACGTCCTGGACGGCCTGACCACCGCGATCAGCGTCGACCAGCAGCGCATGGGCGCCGACCCGCGCTCCACGGTCGGCACGGCCACCGACGCCAACGCGATGCTCCGCATCCTCTTCAGCCGCCTCGGCAAGCCCTACGTCGGCCCGCCCGGCGCGTTCGCCTTCAATGTGCCCTCGGTCTCGGCGGCCGGCGCGATCAAGGTGGGCACGGGCAGCCGGCAGAAGGTCACCTTCAACAGGGTCGGCGGGATGTGTCCGCGCTGCGAGGGCCGCGGAGCGGTCTCCGACCTCGACGTGACCCAGCTCTACGACGACACCAAGTCGATCAACGAGGGCGCCTTCACCATCCCCGGCTACACCGGCGGCGGCTGGAACTCCCGCCTGTACGCGGAGTCCGGCTTCTTCGACCCGGACAAGCCGATCCGCCGGTTCACCAAGAAGGAGCTCCACGACCTCCTGCACCGCGAACCGACCCGGATGAAGATCGCCGGCATCAACATGACGTACGAGGGTCTGATCCCGCGCATCCAGAAGTCGATGCTCGCCAAGGACAAGGAGGCGATGCAGCCGCATGTCCGGGCGTTCGTGGAGCGCGCGGTCGCCTTCACCGTCTGCCCCGACTGCGACGGCACCCGCCTCGCCGAGCACGCCCGCTCCGCGAAGATCGGGAAATTCTCGATCGCCGACGCCTGCGGGATGGAAATCCGGGACCTGGCCGACTGGGTGCGCGGTCTGAAGGAGCCTTCGGTGGGGCCGCTCCTCACCGCCCTCCAGCACACCCTCGACTCCTTCTCCGAGATCGGCCTCGGCTATCTCTCCCTCGACCGCCCCGCGGGCACCCTCTCGGGCGGCGAGGCCCAGCGCGTCAAGATGATCCGCCACCTCGGCTCCTCCCTCACCGATGTCACGTACGTCTTCGACGAACCGACCATCGGCCTGCACCCGCACGACATCCAGCGCATGAACGACCTGCTGCTGCGCCTGCGCGACAAGGGCAACACGGTGCTGGTCGTGGAGCACAAGCCGGAGGTCATCGCGATCGCCGACCATGTGGTCGACCTCGGCCCCGGCGCCGGCACGGCGGGCGGCACGGTCTGCTACGAGGGTCCGGTGGACGGCCTGCGGACCTCGGGCACCATCACCGGCCGCCACCTCGGCGACCGGGCCGGCCTCAAGGACACGGTCCGCGAACCGTCCGGCACCCTGGAGATCCGGGGCGCCTCGGCCCACAACCTCCAGGACGTGGATGTCGACATCCCGCTCGGGGTGCTGTGCGTGGTCACGGGGGTCGCGGGCTCCGGCAAGAGCTCCCTCGTCCACGGCTCGATCCCGGACGGGGCGGGCGTCGTCTCCGTCGACCAGAGTCCGATCCGCGGTTCCCGGCGCAGCAACCCGGCGACGTACACCGGCCTGCTCGACCCGATCCGCAGCGCCTTCGCCAAGGCCAACGGCGTCAAGCCGGCCCTGTTCAGCGCCAACTCCGAGGGCGCCTGCCCGACGTGCAACGGCGCGGGTGTCATCTACACCGACCTCGGCATGATGGCGGGCGTCTCCAGCACCTGCGAGGACTGCGAGGGCAAGCGGTTCGACGCGTCGGTGCTGGAGTACCGCTTCGGCGGCCGGGACATCAGCGAGGTGCTGGCGATGCCCGTCGCGGAGGCCGAGGAGTTCTTCGCCGCCGGGGAGGCCCGTACCCCGGCCGCCCACCGCATCCTCCAGCGGCTCGCCGACGTCGGCCTCGGCTACCTCACCCTCGGCCAGCCCCTCACCACCCTCTCCGGCGGCGAACGCCAGCGGCTCAAGCTGGCCACACACATGGCCGACAAGGGCGGCGTCTACGTCCTCGACGAGCCGACGGCCGGCCTGCACCTCGCCGACGTGGAACAACTCCTCGCCCTGCTGGACCGTCTGGTGGACGCCGGCAAGTCGGTCGTCGTCGTGGAACACCACCAGGCGGTGATGGCCCACGCGGACTGGATCATCGACCTGGGACCGGGGGCGGGCCACGAGGGCGGACGGGTCGTGTTCGAGGGAACGCCGAGGGATCTGGTGACGGCCCGGTCGACGCTGACGGGTGAGCACCTGGCGGCCTACGTCGGATGAGTCCGGATCAGCGACGCCTGTCACGGTCACGGATCACTGAGCGGACCAGCCCCGCTCGCACAGCACGAACCGGTACCCGTCGGGGTCCTCGATCGTGACGCCCCACCGGTTCCAGTAGGGGTTCGGCGAGGACACCCGCCTGCCGCCGTGCGCCTCCAGCCGGGCGACCAGCTCCTCGGGCACCGGCCCATCGACGTAGACCACCAGCAGGTCCTCCTCGGTGGGCCGGGGCTCCACGGGCGCACCGGCCGCATGCACCAGCTCCAGATGCCATCCCGCGTCCGGCCACCCCACCATCAGCAGAGCGTGCTCACCGGGTTCGCCCCCGCCCTCCGTCCGCCATAGGACACTCAGTCCCAGCCCCCGCACCCAGAACCGCTCGGCGGCGGCGAGGTCGCGGGACGGACGGGCGACACGCAGGTGGCTACGGCCGTCGACAGGCATCAAGCCCCTTTCCCGGGCTGCTGGTTCGTCCACGGCAGCCTAGGCACCCGCCGCCCCCCGTACCATCGGCCATCCGCCCTGCGCCTCCGGTCCTAGGGCCGTCGCTGCCCGGTCCTCGGGATCAGCCCAGGTTGGCGCCCTTCGGGATGCCGTACGCCCGTTCCACCTTCAGCCGCAGCACCAGCCGCCCGTCGCGGACCATCGCGGCGCGGTACTCGTCCCAGTCGGGGTGCTCGCCCCCGACGTCGCGGTACAGACGGACCAGCTCCTCGACGGTGTCGTCGTGCGGGTCCTTGGCGACGGGCGAGAGGTCGGCAGTGCCCTCGACGACCGTGTAGGCCCAGCGGTCGGAGCTGGAGACGTGGTACGAGGCCCGTGGGTCCCGGCGCAGGTTGCGGGTCTTGGCACGGTCGTCCGTGATCGAGATCCGGATGATCCGCTCGTCGGGGTCGTAGTGGTGGCTGACGTTCGACAGTTGCGGTCGGCCGTCGCGCTTGAGGGTGACCAGCACGCCGCCGCGGTGGTCGGAGAGCAGCTCGAGCAGTGTGTCCTGAGTCATATCAGGAGAACTCGGGGGCCGCTTCCCTGATTCCCGGCCATACAGGGAGCCGCAGGGAATGGCCACGGCTCTGCCGAAACCTTCCATCCTGGCGATCATTCCCGGTCAAGCGGAGGACCTTCCGCACATTCCTGAGCGACGATGAGGTCTGAGGCCGATGCGGCGGGACATTCCGTGTCGCACCTCGGCGAGCGCATTCGGAGGAGAGCGATGGCACAGCTGCGACAAGAGGTCGACCCGAGTGAGGTCGGGCTGGACGCCAAGGCGTTGGACCGTCTCGACCAGCACCTGGCCCACTACGTCGACGAGGGCCGGGTGCCCGGTCATCTGGTGGCCGTGGCCCGCGGCGGACGCGTCGCGCATCTCACCACGATGGGCCGGCGCGATGTCGCGGCCGGGCTGCCCGTGGAGCCCGACACGCTCTGGCGGATCTACTCCATGACCAAGCCGGTCACCTCGGTGGCCGCGCTGATGCTCGTCGAGGAGGGCCGCCTCTCGCTGGACGACCCGGTCGCCCGCCACCTCCCGGCCTTCGCCGAGCCGCAGGTGTACGAGAGCGGCACGGGCGCCGACGTCCGGACCCGCCCGGCCCGCCGCCCCCTCCTCGTCAGGCATCTGCTGACCCACACCTCGGGCCTGACCTTCGCCTTCTACCACTCCCACCCCGTCGACGCCCTCTACCGCGCGGCCAACCTGGAGTCCTCGGTCGTCCCGGGCACGACCCTGGCCGAGACGGTCGACGTCTACGCGAGCCTGCCGCTGCAGTTCGACCCGGGCACGCAGTGGAACTACTCGGTCTCCACGAACGTCCTGGGCCGGCTCATCGAGGTGGTGACGGGACAGCCGCTCGACGCCTTCATCACCGAACGCGTCCTGGTCCCCCTCGGCATGACGGACGCCGGTTTCTGGGTCACCGACGAACAGGCGCCCAGACTCTCGGAGTTGTACGGCGAGACGGAGTCCGGCGGCATCGAACCGACCCCCGGCCTGCCGCTGCGCGGCGGCCGCCCCCGCTTCGTGTCCGGCAGCGGCGGCATGGTGGCGTCGGCGCACGACATGCACCGCTTCATGGAGTTCCTGCGCCGGCGAGGCGAGTTGGACGGAGTCCGCCTGCTGTCCCCCGCCACGGTGGACCTGATGACCCGCAACCACCTCCCCGACAACGCCGACCTCCGCGCCTTCGGCTGCCGCCCGGCCCACGACGAGCCGAACAACGACGGCGTCGGCTTCGGCCTCGGTGTCTCGGTCGTCGTCGACCCCGAACGGACCCTGGCCCCGACCGGCCTGGGCACCTACGGCTGGAGCGGCGCCGCCACCACCACCTTCTGGGTCGACCCCACCCATGACGTGACGGTCCAGTTCATGACCCAGCTCCGCCCGAAGACGTCCCTGAAAGTCCTCCCGGACCTCAGGCGCCTGGTCCACGAGGCGATCACCGACTGACCCCGGTCACGGTCCCGCTCATGGGAATCACCACGGCCTGGGGCATCACGGCCCATGAGGACGCCTTCGTCGCACACCTGGCCCCACGCATGCTCCCCCTGCTCGCCGCGGAACGCGACGACCCGCGTGCGCGGGAGCTGTGGGAGCGGTGGCGGCACGGGGATCCCGATCCGGCGGGCGGGCTCGGGACGAACCGGAGCGCCTGTTCGTGTCCGTGCAGAGCAAGGAGTGGGCCGTCGCCGCGCTCTTCCACGCCATCGGCCCGGTTCGTGCGGCGCTGTTGCCCGGCTGGTGCGGGAACTTCCTGCTCTCCTCGGCCGAGGTCCGCGCCACCCTCCCCGACGTGGAGCGGGCCCAGTCTGTGTCTACTGACCGGCCCGTCTACTGATCGGCCCGGAGGGTGAACTTCAGCCCGTCGTCGGCCAGTTCATCGAGCCATCGCTCCGATCGCGCCGCCGTCCCGGCCGCCCGGCTCAGCCCTGCCGGCAGGCTGCCGTCCAGGATGTGGCGGACGGCGAGGGACAGGGGGCGGGAGACGCAGCGGGCCATGGCACTCTCGTGCGCGTCGCCGACCAGGTCGAGGAGGTAGCTTCCCGACCAGCTCCGGTCCGCCGCCCGCACGTCCAGGGACACCGCGAGGACGACCCGGTCCCGGTCGGCGTCCGTGGTCGGATGGCGGGCCGCCAACTCCTGGGCCAGTGCGGCGATCCGGGCGTCGTCGCCCGCCTTCAGCTCCTCGAACACCGCGTCCCAGGCCCGCAGCCAGCCCTCCAGCCGCAGGGTGCCGCGGACGAAGGAGCGCGGCCGCCAGGCGGATGGGAGCTCGTACTGCTCGACGAAGGGAACGCTGTCCCGGTTCGGGTAGACCTCGAAGGTCTCGCCGTCCAGGACGTGGGGGCGGGTGGCCTCCCACGGCCGGTCCGCGGTGGTCTCGGCGCCGTCCTCGAGGTAACGGGCCGGTGAGCGAAGGGCGTTGAGGACGCCCGCGGGGGCCCAGCTGAAGCGGTACCTGAAGTCGTTCGGAACGGCGGGAATGCCTCCGCAGTAGGAGGTGAAGGTGTACGCGGCCGCCGTGTCGGCGCCGATCGCCTCCCGGGCCCTGGCCACCAGGCTGTGCGCGAACAGGTGGTCGATGCCGGGGTCGAGGCCCGCCTCCGTGAGGACGACCAGGCCCGCCTCCGTGGCCTGCGGGACCTGTTCCAGGACCGCGTCCGAGACATAGCTGGAGCAGGCGAAGTGGGCGCCGGAGGTGACACACGCGGCGAGGACGCCGGCGTGCTCCGGCGCGGGCAGCATCGACACGACGACGTCACCCGGGGCGAGTTCGGCGGTGAGCGCCGGGAGGGTGAGGGCGCGCGGCTCGGCACGTCCGGTGAGGCCGAGGGCCGCCAGCGCGTCGGCGGCACGCCGCTCGGTGCGGTGCCACAGTCTCACCCGGTCCGCGGTCTCGCACAGGCGGGCCAGACCACTGCCCGTGGACAGCCCCGCGCCGATCCAGTGGACCGTGCCGGTGGCGGCAACCCGCTCAGTCATCACCGAACTCCTTCTCTACGATGCCGAGTTCGCGGCACGCCTGGTGGAACCGGTCCAGACAGCGCCCCCACGCCCCGCCCACCCCGAACTCCAGCAGCTGGAGCACCAGCGCGGCGGAGAAGTCGGTGCTGGACTCCCGTGGGAGCAGTGACGGCAGGTTGTCGATGGCGATCAGGTCCAGCGGGGGCTCCTTGCGCAGCCGGCGCGCGGGGTCGTCCCACTCGGTGGTGCGGTCGTAGACCGGCAGGACGTTGAGCGGCGAGCCGACGTCGCAGGTCACGTCGCAGAGCGTGCGCAGGCGCCGCGACGGATCGTCGAGGTCCTCCTCGCGCAGGAAGGGCGGGACGGGTGTGGTGGCGAGGACGCAGTTCACCAGGACGTCATGGGCGAGCAGGGCGGGGCGGTCCAGGTCTCGGGTCTCGGCGAGGTCCCAGCACGTCGGCTCGATACCGGCCGTGCGGAAGGCCACGCGGGCGCCCCGGCCGCTGCGGCCCAGGGCGCCGATCACCAGGGCCGTGAACTCCTCGTCCCCGGCGACGGGTCGGAGTGTCTCGTCCAGCTCCTCCTTCGACCCCGGCACCAGCGGGGCGACCAGGCTCCCCCGGTGCTGCCGCACGGCCAGCGCGGCTCCCAGATATCCGGCCCAGAACCCGAACGCGGCGAGCCGGCGGCCGTCGTCGTCGACCAGGTACTCCAGGTCGAGGAGCGAGCCGCCGCCTGCGGCGAAGCGCCCGAGCAGCGCCTCGGCGCCCGGCTGCCGTTTGTAGGCGTGCCCGAAGAAGATGTGCCGGTGCGGCAACTCGCCCGGCTCGTCCGGGAGTTCCTTCAGACCGAGGATCACGGCGGCACGCGGCGCCGACACCCAGGAGCCCGCGGGCGCGACGGCGGCGCCCGCCGCCTCGTACTCCTCGATCGGGAAGATCCGCTGGGGGGACTCCTCCACCGTCAGCCTCACCCCGCTGTCGACGAGCCGCCGGGCGTCGGACGGGACGATCGGTGTGCGGCGTTCGGTCGTACGGGGCTCGTGGCGCAGCCACAGGTGGAGCTCTGTCATACGAGGTTGGCCTCCGGGCGGGGGGCGTCGGCCGCGAACCGGCCGGCACTCAAGGGGCTGACGTCCACGAAGGGTACGCGGCCCAGGTACAGGTCGCGGATCACCTCGCCGACGGCGGGTCCCTGCAGGAATCCGTGCCCGGAGAAGCCGGTGGCGTAGAGGAAGCGGGAGACCGAAGTAGCCTCGCCGATCAGGGCGTTGTGGTCGGGGGTGATCTCGTAGAGGCCCGCCCAGCCGCCCGTGCGGCGCAGGTCGAGCAGGGCCGGGGCACGCCGCTCCATGGCCGCGTAGAGGGCGGGGATCCAGCGGTCGTGGGTGTCGGTGGCGAAGCCGGGACGCTCGTCGGGGTCGGACATGCCGAGGAGGAGTCCGGGGCCCTCGGCGTGGAAGTAGAGGCTGGTGGTGAAGTCGATCGTCATGGGCAGCTCGGGAGGCAGTCCGGTGACGGGTTCCGTGAACGCGATCTGCCGGCGCAGCGGCACCACCGGCAGGTCCACGCCCGCCATCGCGCCGACCGCCTTCGACCAGGGGCCGGCCGCGCAGATCACGGTGTGGGTGGCGATCCGGCCGAGGGTCGTCGTCACGGCGGTGATGTGCTCGCCGTGCAGTTCGATGCCGGTGACCTCGGTGTGGCGCAGGACGCGGGCGCCGAGCGCGCGGGCGGCGGAGGCGTACCCCTGGACCACCGCCTCGGGCGTGCAGTGGCCGTCGTCCGGGGAGAAGGCGGCGGCGAGCAGGCCGTCGGTGCTGATCAGCGGGGAGAGTCTGCGGGCCTCCTTCGGGGTGATCATGCGGCTGGGCACGCCGAGCGAGTTCTGCAGCCGGACGCTCTCCTCGAAGGAGGCGACCTCCTCCGGCGTCGACAGGAGGAAGAGGTAGCCGACGCGGTGCAGCCCGATGTCGTGCCCGGTCTCCTCCTCGAAGCGGCCGAAGGCCTCCAGGCTGCGCGCGCCCAGCTGGATGTTCAGCTCGTCGGAGAACTGCGCCCGCACCCCGCCCGCCGCCTTCGACGTCGACCCCGAGGCGAGTTCGTCGCGTTCCACGAGGATCACGTCGCGGACACCGGCGGCGGCGAGGTGGTAGGCGATGCTCGCGCCCATCACCCCACCGCCGATGACGACGGCACTGGCCTGCATGTTCACGGGCGAGCCTCCCAGGGGTGTCGGGTCGTCCCCTGTTCCTGTCCGTACTCCCCGGCCCGTAATCGCATGTTCAGGACAGGTGCGCCACGGCGTCCAGGTGCGGCAGCACATGGTCGAGCCGCTCGCGCTTGGTGCGCAGATAGGTGATGTTGCTCTCGCACGGCGGTATCAGCAGCGGGACGGTCTCGGCGACCTTGATGCCGTGGTGCACCAACGCCTCACGCTTGCGCGGGTTGTTGGACATCAGGCGGACCGAGTTCACCCCCAGGTCGTGCAGCATCTCGGCGGCGACCTTGTAGTCACGGGAGTCCACCGGCAGTCCGAGCGCCAGGTTGGCCTCGACGGTGTCCAGCCCCTCCGCCTGCAGGGCCATCGCGCGCAGCTTGGCGAGCAGGCCGATGCCACGGCCCTCGTGTCCCCTCAGGTACACGACGATGCCGCTTCCCTCGGCGACCACCGCCTTCAGCGCGGAGGCCAGTTGATCACCGCACTCGCAGTGCTGGGAGCCGAACGCGTCCCCCGTCAGGCACTCGGAATGCAGTCGGGTCAGCACATCGTCCGTGCCGATCTCACCGTGAACCAGGGCCACTTGTTCGTCGCCGCGATCGTGGTCCATGTAGCCGACCGCCCGGAATTGCCCGTACACCGTGGGCAGTGGAGCATTCACGACGCGTTCCACGCCGGTGCGCTTGACGGTCTTCTTGCCGAGTACGCCGATGTTGTCTGTCATGATCTGATTCCTAAGCAGAGACGAAAGGCCGTGAAGAAATGAGTGGTTCGGGCGCGCGTACGGCGGCATACGGACTGGTGCCGGCGGACACTACCGAAGAGGTACGCACCAGGGCGGCGGGTGTCTCAAAGCAGGTCGCCGTCCTTCCGGTGGGAAGCTTCGAACAGCACGGTCCGTTCCTTCCGCTGGCGACCGACACGCTGGTCGCCTGTGCCGTGGCCCGGGAGATCGCCGAGGCGTACCCGGTGCACCTCCTTCCGCCGGTGACGGTCTCCTGCTCGCACGAGCACGCGGCCTGGCCCGGTACCGTCAGCATCTCCTCCGTGACCCTTCATGCGGTGGTGTCGGACATCGCGGCCTCGCTCCGCCGCAGCGGCGTCGACGCCCTGGTGGTGGTCAACGGACACGGCGGAAACTACGTACTGGGCAACGTCGTCCAGGAATCCTCGGCCCGCGGTGAGCGCATGGCGCTCTTCCCGGCCGCGGAGGACTGGGAAGCGGCGCTGCGGCGGGCGGGGGTGGTCACCTCGCCGCTGACCGACATGCACGCGGGAGAAATCGAGACCTCCATCCTTCTGCACACGCACCCCGAATTGCTGAAGCCTGGTTATGAGACCTCCGATTTCGTCGCGGACGACCGGCGTCATCTGCTCACCCTCGGTATGTCCGGCTATACCGATTCGGGCGTCATCGGACGCCCTTCGCTGGGTTCCGCGGAAAAGGGGAAGGAACTGCTGGCGAGCCTCGTGGATTCCTTCGGAGCGTGTTTCTCGCTGCTCGCGCCGGAAGACTCCGGGACCGGGCCCGCGTAGGCGTCGGCGGCGGGTTCCGGGGCCGCCCGGCGACCCGTCCGGAAGCCCTCGTACCAGCGGACGACGAGGACGACGGCGCCCGGCAGCGCGGCCACGAAGCTGAGCACCCCGTACACGACGGCGACGGCCACCCCGCTGCTCGCGCCGAGCCCGGCCGCGCCGAACGCCCAGGCGGTGGCGCCCTCGCGGGGCCCGAACCCGCCGACGTTCAGCGGCACTCCCATGGCGAGCAGCGCCAGCACGGCCAGCGGCATCAGTACGGCGACGGAGGCGCCGGAGCCGGCGACGCGGGCGGCGAGCACGAACATCCCGAGATGGCCGGCGAGGATGAGCAGCGAGGAGACGGTGACGCCCGGCCAGTTGCGGCGGGACAGCAGACCCTCGCGGGCCTCGGCGAGCGTGGCGCGCAGGGCCCGACCGCGACGGGACGGAGCCGGCCGGTTCATCCGGACGGCGACGACCACGGCGAGGGCGCCCACGGCGGCGAGCGCGACCAGCGGGGCGAAGTGCCGGGCCTCGCTCAGCACCGGCGACGGCATGGTCAGCAGTACGGCGCCGCCCACGACCGCCAACGCGATCTGCCCGGCGACCCGTTCGAGCACGACCGAGCGCACACCGCGGCCCATGTCACCGGCGCTCTGCCCGTGCCGTACGGCCCGGTGCACATCGCCGAGGACACCGCCGGGCAGGGCGGCGTTCAGGAACAGCGCCCGGTAGTAGTCGGCGGTGGCCGCCGCGAGCGGCAGCCGGATCTTCAGTCCCCGGGCCACCAGCGCCCAACGCCAGGCGCTGAGCACGGTGGTGGCGACGCCGATCAGGAGTGCCGCCACGAGGGTCGTCGCGTCGATCCGCCGCAGCCCGTCGAGCAGCACGCCGGTGCCGAGCCGCCACAGCAGCGCACCGAGGATGACGACACCGGCGACGGTCCCGAAGTGGGTGCGCACGGCACGGGAGTTGAGACGGGACAGGACCCGGCGCCACCGGGGCGCCCGGGTCTCGGGTCGCGCGGAGGAGACGATCACGCCGATACGGTCCTGGGAGACGGCGGCGTCGAGGACCCCGGTCCGCGCCCGCAGCGCCGCCTGCCGCGCCGCGAGACAGGCCGACCCGTCCTCCCACACCTCGACCACGACCGAGGCGGGCACGGCAGCCGCGTCCTCCGGCACCGGACGCACCGCGCACCGGTCCCGCCGCTCGGCGTCGGACCCGGCCGAAACCCGAGCCACGCCACCCGCACCCACCACTCCCGCACCCCCGGCGAGTTCCCCGGCGCCGAGACCCGCCGACGTCCAGGGCACGACACCCAGCCCCCTCGCCGCCGCGCGGATCTCACCCTCGGCCCGCTCCACGACCCCGGAGCCCGCCGGAACCCGGGACACACCATCGACACCCGCCGCTGCCGCGCGCACCGTCTCCACGCTCATGACGCCCCGCCCATCGGGCGGGACAGCGCCAGCAGGTCGCTGTGGTGGACGGTGACGTGGAGTTCGCCGGCCGCGCAGGCCTCCAGACGGTCGCGCAGATACCGTTCCGCCCGAACCTGGAGCTCGGGGCGCTGTTCGACGGCCGCGCCGACCCAGCCGCGCAGCCACTGGGCCGTCAGCGCGGCCTCGCCGGGGCCGAGGCGCCAGGGGCTGGGGTTGACCCGTACCGTGGCGCCCCGCTCCGAGAAGGCCTCGCAGGCGACGGTGACCGAGTCGGGGCCGAGCAGGCCGTCGCGCCGCTGGTGGGCGTTGAAGGCCTCGGCGATCTCCTCGTCCATCGGGTCGGACGCGGTGAGTTCGACGCGTCCGGCGACCGAGAGGGTCAGCAGCGCCGGGCAGCCCGCGCCCGTGCAGGCGGCGGCCAGGGTCTCGATCTCCTCGCGGGTGAGCACGTCGAGAAGTGCGGAGGCGGTCACCAGGGAGGCGCCGGCGAGTCCGTCCGGGGTGAGCCGGGCGACGTCACCGCGCCGGGTCTCGACGGTGACCCGGCTGCCGTCGGCGGCGACCCGGGGCGAGGCGACGGCCGCGAAGTGCAGCAGATAGGGGTCGCGGTCGTGCAGGACCCAGTGCTGGGGTCCGTCGAGGTGGGGCGCGAGCCAGCGGCCCATGGAGCCGGTGCCGCAGCCCAGGTCGTGGATGACCAGACCGGCCTTGCCGGGCAGGTTGGCGAGCCGGATCCGCAGCGGGTCCAGCAGGTCGTGCGAGCGCGCGGCCGCGTCGGCCGGCTCCCGCAGCTCCAGCCACTCCGGCGCGTAACGGGCCGGCTCGTCCGGACCGGCCTCCCGCAGCCGTACGGTGGCCCGCTCACCGGGGCGGCCGGCCGGCCCGGCGCCGGGGATCACCGAGTCCGCACCGAGCTCCAGGTCTGTCGCAGAACCCACCTTCGCCTCCCTCGGCCCCGGCTGTGCCGGGATCTTTCCGCTGATGCGTACCGTCCTGCTCATGCGGCCCTCCTGGGTTCGCTCGGGAGCCGGCCCAGTACTCCGGCGAGGCTGCGGGCCGTGGTCGCCCAGCCGTCCAGGGCGGAGCGTCGCCGCCGGGCCGCGGCCTTCAGCCGGCGCCGTACGTCGGCCTCGCCGAACCAGCCGCGCAGTTCGGCGGCGAGCGCGGCGGGGTCCTCCGGCCGGACGAGGATGCCGGGCACACCGCCGTCGGGGGCGCGGCCGACCGCCTCGGGAACCCCGCCGACATCGGTCGCGAGGACCGGGATTCCGCGCGCGAGGGCCTCGGTCACCGCCATGCCGTACGTCTCCGCGTACGAGGTGAGGACCATCAGGTCGGCGCTGTTGTAGCTGGCGTCGAGCTCGGCGCCCGCCTGCGGACCGACCAGGCGGATACGGTCCTCGAGACCGTTCTCCCTGATCAGGGTCCGCAGATGGGCGACGTATTCGGGGTCCTGTCCGAGCCCGCCGACGCAGGTGCAGCTCCACGGCAGGTCGGCCGCCGCGGCCAGCGCCTGCACCAGCCGGTGCTGGCCCTTGCGCGGCGTCACCGCGGCCACGCACAGCAGCCGGGAGACACCGTCGGTGCCGGAGGCGAGGGGCGCGATGTCGGCGCCGGGGGCGGCGACATGGACGCGCTCGGGGGCGAGGCCGTGGTGCGAGACCAGACGTCGTACGGCCCAGTCGCTGGTGGCGACGACGGCGGGCACGGCCCGCAGCACGGCACGCTCCTTGGCGTCCAACTCGGCGGCCACGGAAGCCTCCAGGCCGGTCTCGTCGCCGAGCGGCAGATGCACGAGGACGGCGAGGTTCAGCCGCTCCGTCTCCGGTACGACGATCTCCGGGACGCCGCAGGCGACCAGGCCGTCCAGCAGCACGACGGTCCCGTCGGGCAACTCCCGCAGCGTACGGGCGAGTTCCGCGCGGGCCTCCGCGCCCGGCCGGGGCCACCGGCCGCTCACGGCGTGCTTGTGCACCTGCCAGCCGAAGCCGGGCAGGTCCAGGCTGACGCGCCGGTCATAGGCGTTGCCACCGCTCGGCGCGGCCGGGTCGTCGACCCCGCCCGGCATCACGAAGTGCACGGAGCGCAGGGACATGGGCAGGATCTCGGCGTTCTTGAGGAGGGCGTTCTGCACGGGCACGTAGTCGAGTGCCCGTTTCCCCGCCTCCTTCTCCAGGGTCACGTCGGTCACAGCGCACGCTCGTAACTCGCCCAGGCGATGTGCGACTCGTGCAGCGTGACGGTGAGGCCCGCGATGCCCTTGGCGCCCTCGCCGAGCGCGCCCTTGGCGATGCGCTCGGCGAGCCGGTCGGCGATGACCTTGGCGAGGAACTCCGTGGAGGTGTTGGTCCCTGCGAACTCCGGCTCGTTGTCGAGGTTGCGGTAGTTCAGCTCACTCACCACGGCGCCGAGTTCCTGCGTGGCCAGTCCGATGTCGACGACGATGTTGTCGTCGTCCAGCTGCTCGCGCCGGAACGTCGCGTCCACCAGGAACGTGGCTCCGTGCAGGCGCTGCGCGGGCCCGAAGACCTCGCCGCGGAAGCTGTGGGCGATCATGATGTGATCGCGGACGGTGACACTGAACAACGGACGACCCTCCAGGTGCGGCGCGTCTGGTCCCCCGGCCGTTGGCCGCCGGGGGATGCCGTGTAGTACGGCTCTTCGCTTCCCCGCGTTCAGCCGCCTCTCACTCTTTTCTCAAGGTCAGGCGGTCCTGCCGTCCCGAAAGTCGTCCCGGATTGAACGACTGCGTCAGGCTGTGTCCGCGTACCGCACCCGGTGGCAGAGCGCCGGGATCTCCCCGGAGGCCAGTCGCGGCATGACGTCCGGCAGCTCCTCGAAGGCGGACTCACCGGTGACGAGGGCGTCGAGGGCAGGGTCGGCGAGGAGTTCCAGGGCGAGGGCGAGCCGGTCGGCGTACGTACGGCTGCCGCGGCGGGCCGGGGAGACGGTGCCGACCTGGCTGGAGCGGATGACCAGCCGCCGGGAGTGGAAGGCCTCGCCGAGCGGGAGGGAGACCTTCCGGTCGCCGTACCAGCTCAGTTCCAGGACCGTGCCTTCGGGCGTGAGCAGTTCGAGGGCGCGCGCGAGCCCCTGCTCGGTGGCGCTCGCGTGCACCACGAGGTCCCGGTCGCCGAGGGCGTCCGCGGGCAGGGCGAAGTCGACGCCCAGGGCCTGGGCGACCTTGGCGCGGCCGGGATCGGCGTCCACCAGTTGGACCCGTACGCCCGGGAAACGGGCGAGCAGGGCGGCCACCGAGCAGCCGACCATGCCGCCGCCGACCACGGCGATCCGGTCGCCGATCAGGGGTGCGGCGTCCCAGAGGGCGTTGACGGCGGTCTCCAGCGTCCCGGCGAGGACGGCGCGCTCGGCGGGCACGGTGTCCGGTACGACGGTGACGGCGGAGGCGGGCACGACGTACCGGGTCTGATGCGGATGGAGGCAGAACACCGTCCGCCCCACCAGCTTCCCGGGCCCCTCCTCGACCACGCCCACACTCAGGTAGCCGTACTTCACCGGTGCCGGGAAGTCGCCCTCCTGGAAGGGTGCCCGCATGGCCGCGTGCTGGCTCTCGGGCACCCCGCCCCGGAAGACGAGGGTCTCCGTGCCGCGGCTCACCCCGGAGAAGAGCGAGCGCACCACGACCTCGTCCGCGGCGGGTTCCGGCAGGTCGACGTCCCGTATCTCGCCCTGCCCCGGACGGGCGAGCCAGAACGCGCGTGCCATGCGGTTCATCGACGTACTCCTGAACGATCGGGAAGTGGTTCACGTACCGAGGTGTGCACAGGCCGCGCACAGTACGCGGCGTGATCGACTCTGTCACATGGCCGGAGGACCTGCGGTGGCCCTGAACAACACTTACGACGCGAGGCTGGTTCAGCAGGAGACCGCTGTGGGGGCGGGCGTCCAGATCCTGTTGCTGGCCCTGCTCGGTACGGCGATCGGCCTGGGGCCGGCGGGCTGGCTGACCGGCCTCGCCTTCGCCGGCGCCACCTGGGCGGTGCTCTCGCGGGCGCTGCACCGGACCCGGCCGCGTTCCTTCGGGCCTGCCAACCGGGTGACGCTCGGCCGGGCCACGCTGGTCGGCGGTGTGACGGCCCTGGTCGCGGACTCCTTCGAGAGCTCCCCGCCGGTGACGGTCTTCGTGGGGCTGACGGCGGTGGCCCTGATCCTGGACGGCGTGGACGGCAAGGTGGCCCGGGCCACCAACACCTCGACCCCGCTGGGCGCCCGCTTCGACATGGAGGTGGACGCCTTCCTGATCCTGGTTCTGAGCGTCTACGTCTCCATGCAGCAGGGCCCCTGGGTCCTGCTGATCGGCGGCATGCGCTACGGCTTCGTGGCGGCGGCCCGCGTCCACCCGTGGCTGAACGCCCCGCTGCCGCCGAGCATGGCCCGCAAGACGGTCGCCGCGATGCAGGGCATCTGCCTCCTCCTGGCCGCCTCCGACTACCTTCCCGCCACCGCGTCCTTCGGCGTCACCGCCCTGGCCCTCGCCTCCCTGACCTGGTCCTTCGGCCGTGACGTCCGCTGGCTGCACCGCACCTCCCGCGTCCAGGAGGGCGAGGTCGAGGAGATGCTGGAGCTGGAGGCGGAGCGGGAGACGGTCGCTTCCTGAGCGACAGCCGTCCGGGAATGAGCGGCAGCGCCTCCCGGCACCGGGTTACGGCAGCTTCCGGGAACCGGACAGGCCGCCCCAGAGGAAACCTCACTGCGCGCCGGGGTACCGGCACACCACCGACTCCCCCCATGGCCACGCGCGGTCCGGCCGACAGACCAGGTCCACGGTTCGGACACCCGCCCCACGGGCGACTCGCCAAGCCCCCAGAGCCTCCCCGCCAACAGACCGACGCCCTCATGCCCACGACCGCCGGCGTCCACGCCCTCGATCAGCGGCCGGAGCAGGGGCGTGAGACGGGTACCGCCCGCCCGGCGGCCGGCTCATTCGGCGGTCACCGACTCCCTTGCGGGTGAGTGCTGTTCCGCGTCGGGTTCCACGGCCGTCCGGACGATACGACGCCGGAGCGACCGCACTCCCCGGACCCCGCTCACCGCCACCACACCGAGCAGTGCGAGCGCGGCGACCGACGGGAGGAGTTCACGCAGGAGGATGTCCGGCTGTCCGCGCCCAGTCCGCGGGCCGCCGTCACATGCGGCGCGCCCCGCTCCTGCCGCAACAGCGCCAAGGTGTGGGCGGCGAGGCTCTCGGTGTGCACTAAGCATCCTCCTTCAGGGCCGTCGATTTGACAGAGTCGCGGTGGCTGCCTAAAACCTAGCGACATGACATTCATTTTCAAAATGAGGTCGGCCCGGTAATGCGGGTCGCGTTCGTCGGCAAGGGCGGCAGCGGCAAGACGACCCTGTCCGCACTCTTCGCCCGCCACCTGGCAGCCTCAGGCGCCCCCGTCCTCGCGATCGACGGGGACATCAACCAGCACCTGGCCGAGGCGCTCGGCCACGAAGGCGGGTCGCCGGGCGCACCGCCCCTGGGTGCGCACCTGAACGACATCAAGGACTACCTGCGCGGCACCAACCCCCGTATCGCCTCCCGCGAGGCGATGATCAAGACGACACCGCCCGGCAGGGGCTCCCGTCTCCTCGGCCTGCTCGGTGACGACGACCTCCACGCCCGGCACGTCCGCCGGGTGGGCGACGTCCCGTTGATGGTGACCGGCGAGTTCGACGAGAGCGATCTGGGGGTGGCCTGCTACCACTCCAAGCTCGCCGGGGTGGAGCTCTACCTGGGCCATCTGGTCGACGGCCCCGGCGAGTACGTGGTGGTGGACATGACCGCGGGCGCCGACGCGTTCGCCTCCGGCCTCTTCACCCGCTTCGACGTGACTTTCCTGGTGGCGGAACCCACCCGCAAAGGCGTCTCGGTGTACCGCCAGTACCGTGACCACGCCCGGGAGTTCGGCATCCGGATCGCGGTGGTCGGCAACAAGGTGACCGGCGAGGACGACCTGCTCTTCCTCAAGGAGCAGGTCGGAGACGACCTGCTGACCCATCTGGTCCACTCCCCGTGGGTCCGCGCGGCCGAACAGGGCCGGCGGCAGGGCGGGGCGAAGGCGCTGGAGTCCCTGGAGCCATCCAACCGCCAGGCCCTGCACGTCCTGCGCGAAACCGTGGACGCGAGCCCCCGCGACTGGCGGACGCTCCACCGCCATGCCGTCGAGTTCCATCTGCGCAACGCCCGGGCGTGGGCCGGCGAGGACCTGGCGTCCCAGATCGACCCGGACTTCGTACCGGGCCCCGTGTCACTCTCCTGACCACTCCCCTCCCCTCCACAACTCACAGACAGGACAAGCCTCTTCATGTCTCTCGACGTCTCCCCGAAGCTCCTCGCCGAAGCCGAGTCCGGTCACATCCGCGAGGAGGACTTCGTGGACACGGTCCGCACGTCCCTGCCGTACGCCTACGACCTCATCGCCTCCCTCGCCGGCGAACTCGGCTCCGGCACTGCCGAGTTCTCCGACAACCAGACCCCTCCCCCGTCGGAGCGGGAGCGCGGACAGCTCCTGCGCGCCCTCGCCAGCGACGCCATCAGGGGCAGTCTGGAACGCCACTTCGGCATCGAACTGGCCTTCCAGAACTGCCACCGGGTGGCGGCGTTCCGGCCCGGGGCGCGGGACGGGGAGACCTACGGGCGGTTCACGTCGGTGCGCTCCCAGGTACTGAACCAGTCACCGGAGTTCAGGGACTGCTGACGCCCGGTCCCCTCAGGCCGCGCGCCGCGCTCCTTCGCGGTGCGCGCGGATGATGTCCGCGTACCGGTGTCCGCTCCCCTTGATCGTGCGGACCTGCGTCCGGTAGTCGACGTGGACCAGTCCGAACCGCTTGTCGTAGCCGTACGCCCACTCGAAGTTGTCCAGCAGCGACCAGGCGAAGTAGCCGGCCAGCGGGGCACCCTTGCGTGCTGCGGAGGCGCAGGCGGCGAGGTGGCGCTCCAGATAGTCCTGGCGCTCGGGGTCGTGGACGGTTCCGTCGGGTCGTACGACGTCCGGGTAGGCGGAGCCGTTCTCGGTGACGTACAGCCTGCGCGCGCCGTACTCGTCGGTGAGGCGGAGCAGGAGCGTCTCGATGCCGCCGGCGTCGACCTCCCAGTCCATTCCGGTACGGGGGACACCGAGGCGTCGGACCGAACGGACCCTCGGCATGGGCCCGGTGGGGTCGTCGGCGACGGTGGCCGGCATGTAGTAGTTCAGCCCGAGCCAGTCGAGCGGGGCGGCGATGGCAGCCAAGTCGCCTTCCCGCTCGGGGAGTTCGACGCCGTACAGCCGACGCATGTCGGCCGGGAAGCCCCGGCCGTGCACCGGGTCCAGCCACCAGCGGTTGACATGGCCGTCCATGCGGCGGGCGGCCCGGACGTCCTCCTCGCGGTCCGTGGCCGCATGGATCGTGGAGAGGTTGGTGACGATGCCGACCTCGGCGGACGGGGACGCGGCACGGATCGCCTGGGTGGCGAGACCGTGGCCCAGGAGGAGGTGGTAGGAGGCTCGGACGGCGGCCGTCAGGTCGGTGAGGCCGGGGGCCATCCTGCCTTCCAGATGACCGATCCAGGCCGAGCAGAGCGGCTCGTTGAGGGTGGCCCAGAGGGTCACCCGGTCGGTGAGGCGGGCCGCCACGACGGAGGCGTACTCGGCGAACGCGAGCGCGGTGTCCCGCTCCGGCCAGCCGCCGCGGTCCTGGAGGGCCTGCGGAAGGTCCCAGTGGTAGAGGGTGACGGACGGAGTGATGCCGGCTTCGAGCAGACCGTCCACCAACCTGTCGTAGAAATCCAGTCCGCGTGTGTTGACCGGTCCCCTCCCGTCGGGCCGCACGCGCGGCCAGGCGATCGACAACCGGTAGGCGTTCGTGCCCAGTCGACGCATCAGGGCGATGTCCTCGCGCCAGCGGTGGTAGTGGTCGCAGGCCACGTCTGCGTGGTCGTTGCCCGCGGTCTTTCCGGGGGTGTGCGAGAAGGTGTCCCAGATCGACGGGGCGCGACCGTCCTCCGCGACGGCCCCCTCGATCTGGTACGCCGATGTGGCCGTTCCCCACAGGAAGTCGGACGGGAGGGCGGCGAGGTCGATGCGGTCGGACACGTAAGTCCCTTCGGATGCGGCGGAGTCGGTCACTTGACGGCTCCTGCCGTCAGTCCGGCGACGAGGTAGCGCTGCAGCAGCAGGAAGCCGGCGACCACGGGCACGCTGACGACCAGGGAGGCGGCCATGATCTGGTTCCAGTACACGTCGTTGAGGGTGGAGTAGCCCTGGAGGCCGACGGCGAGGGTGCGGGTGGCGTCGTCGGTCATGACGGAGGCGAAGAGCACCTCGCCCCACGCCGTCATGAAGGCGTAGACGGCGACGGCGACGATGCCGGGAATCGCGGCGGGAACGACCACGCGGAAGAGGGCTCCCAGCGGCCCGCAGCCGTCCACCAGCGCCGCCTCGTCCAGGTCGCGGGGCACCGAGTCGAAGTACCCGATCAGCATCCAGATCGAGAAGGGGAGGGAGAAGGTGAGGTACGTCAGGACGAGTCCGCCGCGCGAGCCGAACAGGGCGATGCCGGTGGCGTTGCCGATGTTGACGTAGATGAGGAACAGCGGGAGCAGGAAGAGGATGCCCGGGAACATCTGGGTGGACAGCACGGTGACCGTGAAGACGCGCTTGCCGCGGAAGCTGTGGCGGCTGACGGCGTAGGCGGCGAACACCGCGATCACCACCGAGCAGGCGGTCGCCGAACCCGCCACGATCAGCGAGTTCACGAAGTAGCGGGCGAGGGGGACCGTCGACCAGATGTCGATGTACGGACGTATCGTCAACCGGCTGGGCAGCCAGCGGAATTCGCCCGTCACGTCAGCGAGCGGTTTCAGCGAGCTGGAGACCATGACGTACACCGGCACCAGGACGAACCCGGTGAGCAGGGTGAGGAAGACGCGCCGGGACCAGACGAAGGAACTCGGCGGCGCCATGGGGGACTTGGGGTGCGCGTCAGACATCGACGGCCCTCCGTCCACGCGAGGTCAGCACGAGATACCCGCCGGTGACGACGAGCAGGAACAGCAGCAGGAGCACGGACATCGCCGAGCCGGTGCCGAAGTTCCAGGTGACGAAGGAGGCCTGGTAGATGTGGACCGAGACGAGGTCCGCGGCCTCGGGGGCGGCCTTGCCGAACAGGACGTACGGTGTGTTGAAGTCGTTGAAGGTCCACAGGAACAGGACCAGCACCAGCACCTGGTTGACCGCGCGCAGCGAGGGCAGGGTGATGCGGCGGATCTGCTGCCACATCCCGGCACCGTCCAGGGCTGCCGCCTCGTACAGCTCCTTCGGGATGTTCTGGAGGCCGGCCGTGACGATCAGGAAGGCGAACGGCCAGCCCTTCCAGACCGACACCGTGAGCAGGGCGTAGAAGCTGTTGTCGCCGATCAGCCAGAAGGAGCGCTTGCCGGTGAGGTGCAGCTGGTCATGCAGGACGTGGTTCACCAGGCCGTTGTCGTGCTGGAACATGAACACCCAGGTGATCACGGCCGCGTAGACGGGCAGGGCGTACGGCACCAGGAACAGCGCCCGCAGCAGTCCGCGGCCGACGAAGGTGTCCTGCATGTAGATCGCCGCCGCCGTGCCGGTCAGCCAGCACAGGGCGACCGAGAGCAGGGTGAAGGCGACGGTGACGAGGAAGGAGTGCAGCAGGGCCTGGCCGACCGGGGCGTCGAAGTCCACCGACACCTGGTAGTTGCCGAGGCCGGACCAGGGCGCGCTGCCCCAGTCGCGAATGTAGAACTGGGTGAGCTCCTTGAAGCTCATCACGATGCCGATCACCATCGGCACCAGGTGGACCAGGAGTTCGAGGAGCAGGGCGGGCAGCAGGAGCAGATACGGCAGTCCGACGCGGCGGATCCGGCCGGGGCGGCGACGTCGCTCGGGCGCCGCCGCCCCGGTGGAACTCCCCCTCGTGGAAGGCTTGTTGAGGGTGGTGGTGGTCATCGGGCTCACTTCGCCGGCATCTGCTGTTGGGCCTTCTCGAGCTTCGCCCTCACCGAGTCGGTGGTGGCGGCGCGCCCGGCGGCCACGTCGGCGAACAGGTCCTTGACCGCCGTACCGACCGCCGTCTCGAACTGCGACTCGTCGGCGACCTGCGGCAGCGCGGCGGCGCTCTTGGCGAGTGTGTCCCTGAGGACCGCGTTCGACGGGGAGTCGAAGGCCGCGCCGGTCTGCGCCGCCTTCACCGGCGGGATCGAACTGTAGGCCGTGTTGAGGATCTTCTGTTCCTCGTCGCTGGTCATGAACTTCACGAACTTCGTGGCGCCGTCGAGGTTGTGGCTGTTCCTGAAGACGGCCAGGTTGATGCCGGCGACCATCGAGTCGACCTGGGTGCCGAAGCCGGGGGTGCCGGACTGCACGGGGACGGGTGCGACACCGTAGGAACTCTCGCTCATGCCCTGCGACGTGAGGTTGGCGGAGGCCGACTGCCACAGCAGCATGGCCTGCTTGCCCTTGGCGAAGTCGCTCACGGACTGGTTCTGCGCGTACTCGGCGTCCCCGGTCGGTATGACCTTGTCCTTGGCCATCAGGTCGACGTACTGCTTGACCGCGGCCACCACGTTGTCACGGGTGAAGTCGGCCTTGCCGTCGGCGGTGAAGAACTCGCCGCCGTGCTGCTTGGCGAAGACGAAGACGTGGTGGATGTTCTCCGACAGGTTGGAACCCTCCGCGCCCAGCGCGGACTTGCCCTTGGCCTGGATCTTCCTGCCGTCGGCGACCAACTCGGCCCAGGTGGCCGGGGGTTGGGTGATCCCGGCGTCGGCGAAGATCTGCTTGTTGTAGTAGAGGGCATAGGCCATCGAGTACAGCGGTACGGCGGCCGGGTCCTGGCCGGCCGCGCCCGTCGAGCCGAGGGCCGAGTCGACGAAGCGGTCCTTTCCGCCGATCTCGGCGAAACGCTTCGCGTCCCAGGGCAGCAGCGCGCCGGTGGCCTGCAGGGAGGCGCTCCAGGTGTTGCCGATGTTGAGGACGTCGGGGCCCTGGCCCGAGGTGGTCGCGGTGAGGATGCGGTTGAGCAGGTCGGACCAGGGCACGACCTGCAGCTTCACCTTGATCCCGGTCCGCTTCTCGAACTTGGCGAGTTCGGGCGACAGGACCTTCTTGTCGACGGCGATGCTCGCGCCCTGGTTGGAGGCCCAGTAGGTGAGGGTCTTCGGCGAGTCGTCGGACCCTCCGCTCGTCGACGAACCGCCTCCGCAGGCCGAGGCGGCGAGGGCGAGTGACAGGGTGACGGCGCCTACGGCCGCGGCTCGGATGCTGCGCATGGCTCCCGGTGTCCCTTCGGAGATTGCACTCATGGCTTAATTTAGAACGTGAGTTAATCCTCGGCGGATGGCCCCGTCAAGGGGTACGACACAGGCCGCCGACGCCGGCCACGTGCGGTCGATCGCCGCCGGAGCGGCCCCTGCCAGGTACGGCGGGGGCCGCCTCGGCCGCTAGGCCCGGGCCGGGGCGTAGCCCGTGCTCGGCCGCTAGGCCCGGGCCGGGGCGTAGCCGGTCGGGCGGGCCGTGAAGGTGCCGCGGCCCTGGGTGCGACCGCGCAACCGGGTCGCGTAGCCGAAGAGTTCGGCCAGGGGCACGGTGGCCGTGACGACCGCCGCCCCCGCTCGGGTGACCGAGCCCGAGATCCGGCCCCGCCGCGCGGCGAGGTCGCCGAGCACGGAGCCGACGGCGTCCTCCGGCACCGTGACCGTGACCTCGACGACCGGCTCGAGGAGGACCATCGCGCAGCCGCGCAGGGCCTCGCGGAGACCGAGCCTGCCCGCCGTGCGGAAGGCGGTGTCGGACGAGTCCTTCACATGCGTCGAGCCGTCGGTGAGGGTGACGCGCAGGCCCGTCACCGGATGCCCGCCGAGCGGTCCCTCGGCCAGGGCGTCCCGGCAGCCGGCCTCCACCGCGCGGACGTACTCCTGCGGAACGCACCCGCCGACGACGGCCGAGCGGAACTCGAAACCCGCCTCGAGCGGCTCCACTTCGAGCACGACATGGGCGAACTGGCCCGCCCCGCCGTCCTGTTTGACATGCCGGAAGACGAACCCGGACACCCCGCGCCCGACCGTCTCGCGGTGACTCACCCGCGGACGGCCCACGTTGACCTCGATGCCGTGGGTGAGCCGGAGCTTCTCGGCCGCGACCTCCAGGTGCAGTTCGCCCATGCCGGACAGGACGGTCTGGCCGGTCTCGGGGTCGGTACGCACGACCAGCGACGGGTCCTCCTCGACCAGCCGCGCGAGCGCCGAGGCCAGCCGGCCGGCGTCGGCCGACCGCCGGGCCTCGACCGCCACCGAGACCACCGGCTCGGTGACGCCCGGGGGTTCGAGGACGATCGGGTCGCCGGGAGCGCACAGCGTCGAGCCCGCGCGGGCCGACTTCAGCCCGACGACGGCGACGATGTCCCCGGCGACCGCGCGGTCCACCCGGTCGTGCCGGTCGGCCCGGACCCGCAGGATGCGCCCGATCCGCTCCGTGCGGCGGGTGCCCGCGTCCCACACGGTGTCCCCCTTCGTGATCGTTCCCGAATAGATCCGTATGTACGTCAGCCGCCCGGTCGGTGTTGCGTTCACCTTGAACGCCAGCGCCGCGAACGGCGCCGCCGGATCGGCCGCCCGCTCCCGCGCCATGCCGTCGTGACCGCCGTGTACGGCGGGCACGTCCAGCGGTGAGGGCAGGTAGGCGACCACGGCGTCGAGCAGGGGCTCGATACCGCGGTTGCGGTAGGCGGAGCCGCAGAGGACCACCACGGCGTCGCCACTGCGGGTCAGGTCCCGCAGGGCCGCGGCCAGGGTCCCGGCGGACAGTTCGTCCCGCTCGACGAACTCCTCCAGCGCGGCCGGGTGGAGTTCGGCGACGGCCTCCTCCAGCAGCCGTCGGCGCCGGTCGGCCTCCTCGCGGAGCTCCTCCGGCACCGGCAGGTCGGCCGCGCCGTCGCCGTCGTCCGCCCACACCAGCGCGCGCAGGCGCAACAGGTCCACGACTCCGCTGAAGCGGTCCTCCGCGCCGATGGGCAACTGGACGACCAGGGGCGCCGGATGGAGGCGGTCCCGGATCGAGGCCACGGCGGTGTCGAGGTCGGCGCCCGCGCGGTCCAGCTTGTTGACGAACGCGATCCTCGGCACGCCGTGCCGGTCTGCCTGCCGCCACACCGACTCGCTCTGCGGCTCGACCCCGGCCACGGCGTCGAACACCGCGACGGCGCCGTCGAGCACCCGCAGTGAACGCTCCACCTCGTCGGCGAAGTCCACATGCCCCGGGGTGTCGATGAGGTTGATCCGGTGGCCGTCCCAGGCGCAGCTCACGGCCGCCGCGAAGATGGTGATGCCGCGGTCGCGCTCCTGGGGGTCGAAGTCGGTGACGGTGGTGCCGTCGTGGACCTCTCCGCGCCGGTGGATGGTGCCGGTGGCGTAGAGGATCCGCTCGGTGACGGTGGTCTTGCCCGCGTCGACGTGGGCGAGGATGCCGAGGTTGCGTACGGCGGTGAGGGGGTTGAGGTGGGTGCGCACGGCCCGTTGGCCTTTCTGGTGATCTACGGCGATCGGAAGGGCAGCGCGATTCCCGGGCGAACGGACCTCGGGTCAGACGTTCGCCACGGGCGTCCGGTACCGGCCGCGCAGCGGGCACCGGACGGACGGGGACACGAGGATCACCTCGTAGCGCGAGCCGGGGACGACGACAGCGGTGCGGTGACGCACGACCGGTCTCCCCTCACTCGTGCCGCACGTCACGGCGACGCGCGGTGCCTGGCGAGTGTAGGGAGGCGGGAGGGCGCGGGGCACCGGATTTTCCGGCGGCCCGCCGCGGATGAACTTTCCTGGAACGGCTGGAACTTATCCACCGCGCGATGAGTTTCCACGGTGCTGTAGACCTCTTACGACAGATCTCTCACGACAGATCTCTCACGACACCGAACACATGGAGTTCGCATGGCCCTGTGGGACCGCATCAAGGAATCCGCGTCGACGATGCAGACCCAGCTCGTGGCGAAGAAGAACGACCTGAAGAGCGGCGCCTTCCGCGACGCCAGCATGGCGATGTGCGCCCTGGTGGCCGCCGCCGACGGCACCATCGACCCGGCCGAGCGGCAGCGCGTGGCCCAGTTGATCGCCACCAACGAGGTCCTGCAGAACTTCCCCGCCGACGACCTGCGCCGCCGTTTCGAGGACAACCTGAACAAGCTGACGGCGGACTTCGCCTTCGGCAAGGTCAGTGTGCTGCAGGAGATCGCCAAGGCGAAGAAGAAGCCGGCCGAGGCGCGTGCCGTCATCCAGATCGGCATCGTGATCGGCGGCGCCGACGGCGACTTCGACAAGACCGAACAGGCCGTGGTCCGGGAGGCCTGCTTCGCCCTCGACCTGCCTCCGCACGAGTTCGACCTCTGACCGCCCCCGCGCGGGCGGCGCCCGCCACGACAGCCGCCTCGGCCGATCCGGTTGGTTTACGCCTGCCGTAACTGGTGAGGCGGCTGGGATGTCCCAGCCCCACTCCACCGAGAAGCAGCGCGACGCCTACTTCGACAACGCCAAGTACCTGGCGATCGTGCTGGTGGCCGTCGGCCACGCCTGGGAGCCGCTGCGGGACGGCAGCCGTACCGTCAGCGCGCTCTACACCTTCGTCTACGCCTTCCACATGCCGGCGTTCATCGTCGTCTCCGGGTACTTCTCGCGGAACTTCGACGCGAGCCCGGGGCGGCTCAGACGGCTGGTGACCGGGGTGGCCGTCCCGTACATCGTGTTCGAGACGGCGTACACCCTCTTCACCCGCTGGACCGACCAGGAGCCGGACCGCCCGATCAGCCTGCTGGACCCGCTGTATCTGACCTGGTTCCTGATCGCGCTGTTCATCTGGCGGTTGACCACCCCGCTCTGGCTGGGGATGCGATGGCCGCTGCCGGTCGCGCTGGCCGTCGCGGCGCTGGCGACCGTCTCCCCGTCCATCGGCAACGACCTCGATCTGCAGCGGGTGCTGCAGTTCCTTCCGTACTTCGTGCTGGGGCTGTGCCTGCGGCCGGAGCACTTCCGGCTGGTGCGCCGCCGTCGCGTACGGCTGGCGGCCGTTCCGGTCGCGGTCTGCGCGCTCGTGGTGGCGTACTGGACGGTCCCGCGGATGACCGGGGCCTGGTTCTTCCACCGGGACAGCGCGCCGGAACTCGGCGCGCCGGCCTGGTACGGGCCGCTGATGACACTGGTCGTCTTCGGCTGCTCGATGACGCTGGTCGTCTGCTTCCTGTCCTGGGTACCGGGCCGTCGGACGTGGTTCACCGCACTGGGCGCGGGCACGCTCTACGGCTATCTGCTGCACGGCTTCCTCGCGCAGGGGTCGAGGTTCTGGGGCTGGTACTCGCCCGGGTGGGTGCACCGGCCACCGGGTGAGATCACCGTCACCCTCGTCGCCGCGGCGGTGGTGACGGTTCTGTGCACACCGCCCGTCCGGCGGATCTTCCGGTTCGTGGTGGAGCCGAACATGGAATGGGCTTTTCGACGGGAGACGCCCGACCGGCGGCCCGTTCCGGAACCGAGGCGCGAACCGGGAACTCGGACCGGGTCGAAAGCGTTGTCCTGACACAGACCGAGCACAAGGAGTCACCAGCTTGTCCGCCGGACCGACGGACCCCCCGGGGCACAGTCCCCGACCATCCCGCCAGGACTCTCCTGAGTACGGCACGCGGCGGGGTGGTGTCAGTTGAGTGCCGCCAACGCTGTCCTGGGCCTGCTGGCCGTGTTCGTGCTGACCGCCGGTACGGGCTACTTCGTGGCCCAGGAGTTCGCCTACGTCTCCGCCGACCGGCTCGCTCTCGCCCGTGAGGCGGAGGCCGGGGACCGCGGGGCCACCCGGGCACTGAGGGTGCTCGAGCGGTTGTCGTTCATGCTGTCGGGTGCCCAGCTCGGCATCACCGTCACCGGTCTGGTGGTCGGCTTCATCGCCGAGCCGTCGGTGTCCGCGCTGCTCGAACCCACCCTGTCGGGCGTGGGCATCCCGGACGCGGCGGTCACCGGCCTGTCCGTGGTCCTGGCGTTCGTCGGTGCCACGGTGGTGCAGATGGTGCTGGGCGAACTGGCCCCGAAGAACCTCGCGATCGCGGTGCCCGAGAAGCTGGCCAAGTCACTGGCCGGCTCCACGCTGGCGTATCTGAAGGTCGTGGGACCCGTCGTGCGCATCTTCGACGGCGCGGCGAACAGGCTGCTGCGCAAGGCCGGTATCGAGCCCGTCGAGGAACTGCGTCACGGCGCCACCCTGGAGGAGCTCGGCCATCTGATCGGCGAGTCGCACGAGCAGGGCCGGCTCCCCGGGGACACCGCCGTACTGCTGGACCACGCGCTGGAGTTCTCCGAGCGCACCCTGGACGAGGTGATGGTGCCGCGCGCGGACGCCGTCTTCGTCCGCAGGGACGCCACCGCCGGTGAGGCGGTCGACCTGATCGCGGAGCACGGTCACTCCAACTACCCGGTGCTCGACGACCACCCGGACGACGTCACCGGTGTGCTCGGCGTCCGTGAGCTGATGCGGCTGCCCGCCGACCGTCTGGCCGATGCCACGGCCGGCGTCCTCGCCCGGCGGCCGCTGCTGCTGCCCGACACCCTGCCGCTGCCCGAGGCGGTGGAGCAGATGCGGGAGCGGGACGACGAGTTCGCCGTCGTCCTGGACGAGCACGGCGGAGTGGCCGGGATCGTCACCTACGAGGACATCGCCGAGGAACTGGTCGGTGACATCGCCGACGAGTCCGACAAGGTCACCGATCTCGCCGTCGCGGACGCCGGCGGCTGGCTGGTGGACGCCGGGCGCCGCCTGGACGAGATCGCCGAGGCCACCGGTGTCGAGCTGCCCGAGGAGGACGACTACGACACGGTCGCCGGGCTCATCGTGGACCGGCTCGGCCGTTTCCCGGCCGTCGGCGACCGGATCACCGTCGGCCTGACCGACGGCGGACACGTCACCCTGGACGTACTCGCGCTGGACCGTCATGTCCCCGAGCGGGTCCGGCTGGAGCGCTCCCCCGTGCCCGCCGACACCGCCGATGCCGCGCGCGCGGAGGAGCAGGCATGAGTTTCCCGATGGCGCTCTTCGTCACCGTCGTCCTGCTGATCGGCAGCGGCTTCTTCGTGGCCGCCGAGTTCGCCCTGGTCGCCGCCAAGCGGCACCGCGTGGAGAAGGCGGCAGCCGAGGGGCACAGCGGCGCCGTAGCCGCCCTGGCCGGTATGCGCGAACTGTCGCTGATGCTGGCCGGCGCCCAACTCGGCATCACCATCTGCACCTTGGGTCTGGGCTCGGTGTCCAAGCCGGCGATCTCCCACGAACTCGACCCGCTGCTGCACAAGCTGGGCCTGCCCGGCGCGCTCGGCTACGGCATCGCGTTCGCCGTCGCGATGATCGTCGTGGTGTTCCTGCACATGGTGGTGGGTGAGATGGCCCCCAAGTCCTGGGCCATCGCCCACCCGGAGCGTTCCGCGATGCTGCTCTCGCCCGCGTTCCGGGCCGTGGTGAAGGCCGTACGCCCGCTGATCGCGCTGCTGAACACCGTCAGCAACGCGCTGGTACGACTGTGCCGGGTCACCCCGCGCGACGAGCTGACCTCGGTCCCGGGCCGGGAGCAACTGACCCGTCTCGTCGAGGAGTCGGAGCGGCTCGGCCTGATCAGCGGGACCGACTCGGAGCTGCTGACCCGCTCGCTGACCGAGCCGCAGACCCCGGTGGGCGCCCTGCGGGTCCCGGCCGCGCGGATCACCTCGGTGGACGGCGCCGCCGGTGTCGACGAGGTGCTGCGGGTGGCCGCCGAAAGCGACCGCACCCGTCTGCTGGTCCGCGAGGGCGAGGCCGTCCTGGGCTCTCTCCACGCCCGTGACGCCATGGTCGCCCGCGCCCGGGGCCGCACCGTCAGCGCCCGCCACCTGGCGCGCCCGGTCCCGGAGCTGAGCGAGGCGACGACGGTCGGCGACGCGATCGACGTCCTGCGCGGACGCCGCGCCTCCCTCGCCGTCGTCCGCGACGCGACCGGCCGGCTGACCGGCATGGTCACCCTGGACGACCTGCTGTCCCGCTTCTTGCTGCCGGAGAGGGTCTGATCTTGCTGCCGGAGAGGGTCTGACGAGCGGCGGCCGGGGGCGTTGGAAGGTGGCGCGTGTTGCTCGGGTCCAGGGGCCCCACCCTGTGGTCGTCACGCGCCGGACGCGTGGGCCTGATCGGCGAGTTCGGCCCTGACCGCCTCGTACAGGCCGTCCGGCGTGAAGCCGAGGTCACGCAGGATCCGCGCGGCGACGCTCTCCTCCGTGCGGATCAGGCCGAGCAGCGCGTGTTCGGTGCCGACCCAGTCGTTGCCGAACTCGGCCGCCGCGCGGGACGCCTCCCCGATGGCCTCGACGGTCTCCGGACGGAACGGGATGTGGCCCCGCGGCGCCTTCCGCCCCGCCGGCGGCAGGGTCGCCTCGACCGCGTCACGGATCTTCCGCTCGGGCCCGGCCTCGGCCACGAGCACCTTGTACGCCCCGCCCTGAGGTTCGCCCAGCAGGCCCAGCAGGACGTGTTCGGTGCCGATGGTGTCGTGCTTGTGGGTGCGGGCCGCCTCCTGCGCGACCACGATGCTGTGCCGGTTGAGCTTGGTGAACCGCTCGAAGGGGTTGGAGGTGTGGCGTTGCTGGGCGGCCTGCCTGGTCACGCCGATGGCGTCGCCGATCTCGCTCCAGGAGGCACCGGCCGCCTTGGCCTTGCTGACGTAGTGGTCGATGAGCTGGTCGCCGAGATCGGACAGGGTCTGGGCCCGCAGCCGCGCTTCGCTGATACGGGTCAGATGGCCGGCGTCGGGCAGGTCCTCGTCGAGTCGGGCGATCAGGTCGGCGAGGCTGATGTTGAGTGGGCTCATGGTGTCAACTTTGACTTGACACCCTTCGACTGTCAAGACGTAATTGACGACGGAAGCTCGCGAGGCCGATCCGGCGCAGGAAACGCGACAAGGGCCCCGACCGCAAGGTCGAGGCCCTCAAATTCCGTATGCATCACTACAAGTGTCCGAGGGGGGACTTGAACCCCCACGCCCGATAAAGGGCACTAGCACCTCAAGCTAGCGCGTCTGCCATTCCGCCACCCGGACAAGGTGTCCGCCGCCTGGCCGGGAGTGCTCCCCGCGGCGACACGGACAACAATACCAAGCTTTGGGAGCGCCCTTCACCTGCATATCCGGGCCGCGGAGAGCCACCGCGAACGGCCGGCAAGCGGGCACCGCACCGGACCCTGGTCCTCCAGTGGCACGGCTGGGTGGCCGAGGAGGTCGTCGCCTGGTGGCGCCCCTGGGGTGAGGCGCCATCAGGGCCGTCGGTCGGGGTGTTCCCGTCACCTGCCCCGACCGCCTCCCGTCACGGCATGAGGTGGTAATCCGGGAAGTTCCCGGGCAGCCGTTCCCCCGTCGGGCCCTGTGTCACGGCCCGCACGAGCAGCTCGCCGCCGACGAACGCGCCGCGCCAGGACGCGCCGAAGCCGCCGAAGAGCTCGTCCCGGTCACCGCGGGAGCGGGGAGTGCCGTGGCCGACCTTGAACGCGCGGATCTGCGGGGCCAGTCGCTCGAAGGTGGCCCGGTCGTCCGTGGACAGGGTGGCCACCAGCGCGCCGTTGGAGGCGTTCATCGCGGCGAGCAGCTCGGCCTCCGTGTCGACCAGGACGATGGTGTCGACCGGACCGAACGGCTCCGCGTGGTGCAGGGGGGACGAGGGTGGCGGGTTCAGGAGGGTGACCGGCTGGACGTACGCCGAGGTGTCCTGGCCGGGCAGGAACCGCGCGTCGGCCTCGCTGCCGCGGTGCAGTGGTACGGCACCCCGGTCGATGGCCTCGGCGACCTGGTCGTGGAGCTCCTTGGCCTTGGCCGCGTTGATGACCGGGCCGAAGTCCAAAGCCGGGAACGGGTCTTCGGGCCGCTCGACGGCGAGTGGATGACCGACCCTGAGCGTGCGGACCGCCGGGAGGTACGCCGCCAGGAACGCGTCGAACAGCCGCCGCTGGACGACGAAGCGCGGATAGGCCGTGCAGCGCTGCTTGCCGTAGTCGAAGAGCTTGGGGATCACCGCCGTGAGCGCGTCCCAGTCCGAGTGGTTCCAGATGCCCCAGGTGTTGAGTCCTTCCTGTTCGAGCACATGTCGCTTGCCGAGGTCGGCGACGGCGGTGGCCACCGCGGCGCCGGTGTCCCGTCCGCCGACGAAGGAGACACAGCCGATCTCGGGCGCTCGCACCAGCGCCTGGGACAGCTCGCCTCCGCTGCCGCTGACGAGGGTGACGGGAAGCCCCTCGCGGGCGGCGAGCGCACAGGCCAGGGTCAGACACGCGAGGCCGCCGTCGGTCGGGGTCTTGGCGATCACCGCGTTGCCGGCCAGTGCCTGTACCAGCATCGCGTGAACGAGCACGCTCATCGGATAGTTCCAGCTCGCGATGTTGGACACCGGGCCGTCCAGCGGGGCCCGGCCGGCGAGCATCGGGTCGATGCCGTCGACGTACCAGCGCACGCCGTCGATGGCCCGGTCGACGTCGGCCTGGGCGAGCCGCCAGGGCTTGCCGATCTCCCAGAGGAGCAGCAGGGCGAGCAGTTCACGGTGTTCGGTGAGGGCGTCGAGGGTGGCCGCGACGCGGGCGCGGCGCTCGTCGAGGGGGACGTACCGCCAGGCGCGATGCTGGTCGAGCGAGGCGCGGACGGCCTGGTGGGCGGTGTCCCGGTCCAGTCGCGGCGGGCCGGCGATGGGGCTGCCGTCGACGGGGCTGGTGCCGGGCAGGGGCCGGCCGTCGGCCTGCCAGTCGGCGTTCCAGAGGTTGAGGACGCGCTCGTCCCGGAAGGCCTCGGGCGCGACCGTGAGGCAGCGCTGCCAGGCGTCGGTCCAGGACGTGCCTGATTTGAGGGTGAGGGTGGTTGCCATCGGGTTGCTCCGCTCTCGGTGCACAGTCGGGGGCGGGAGATGTATGGCTCAGCTCAACTATGAGTGACCGGGGGCCGGTCTTCGAGACGGGCGAGGACGAGTTTCGCCGTCTCGGTCGGTGTGCTTCCCACACTGACCCCGACCGCCTCCAGGGCCTCCTTCTTCGCCCGCGCGGTGCCGGCGGAGCCGGACACGATGGCGCCCGCGTGCCCCATCGTCCTGCCCTCGGGGGCGGTGAACCCGGCGATGTATCCGACGACGGGCTTGGTGACGTGGTCGCGGATGTAGGCGGCCGCGCGTTCCTCCGCGTCGCCGCCGATCTCCCCGATGAGCACGACGAGTTCGGTGTCGGGGTCGTCCTGGAAGGCGGCGAGGCAGTCGATGTGCGTCGTGCCCACCACCGGGTCGCCGCCGATGCCGACGCAGGTCGAGAAGCCGATGTCCCGCAGCTCGTACATGAGTTGGTAGGTGAGCGTGCCGGACTTGGAGACCAGGCCGATGCGGCCGGGCTTGGTGATGTCGGACGGGATGATGCCCGCGTTGGACTGGCCCGGGGTGATCAGGCCGGGGCAGTTGGGGCCGATGATCCGCGTGCCCTTCGACCTGGCGTACGCGGTGAAGGCGACGGAGTCGTGGACCGGGATGCCCTCGGTGATGACGACCGCGAGGCCGATCCCCGCGTCGGCGGCCTCGACGACGGCAGCCTTGGCGAAGGCCGGTGGGACGAACACGACGGTGACGTCGGCGCCGGTGGCGCGGATGCCCTCGGCGACGGAGCCGAAGACGGGGACGGCCCGCTCGTCGAAGTCGGCGGTGCGGCCCGCCTTGCGCGGGTTGACGCCGCCGACGACGTTCGTGCCGGCGGCGAGCATGCGCCGGGTGTGCTTCATCCCCTCCCCGCCGGTCATGCCCTGGACGAGGACCTTGCTCTCCTTGGTGAGGTAGACGGCCATGTCGGGCTCCTTCAGCCGGCGGTGGCGAGTCGGGCGGCACGGCGGGCGGCGCCGTCCATGGTGGTGGCCTGCTGGACCAGCGGGTGCGCGCGGCCGTCGAGGATCGCTCGGCCCCGGGCGGCGTTGTTGCCGTCGAGGCGCACGACCAGCGGTTTGGTCAACCGCACGGCGTCCAGGGCCCGCACGATGCCGTCGGCGACCGCGTCGCAGGCGGTGATGCCTCCGAAGACATTGACGAAGACCGACCTGACCGCCGGGTCGGAGAGGATGACGGCCAGCCCGTCGGCCATGATCCGGGCGGAGGCTCCGCCGCCGATGTCGAGGAAGTTGGCGGGGCGGGCCCCGCAGCCCGCGACCACGTCGAGGGTCGACATGACCAGCCCCGCGCCGTTGCCGATGACGCCGACCTCGCCGTCGAGCTTGACGTAGTTGAGGCCCTTGGCGGCGGCGATCCCCTCCAGCGTGTCACCCCGCTCCACGTCCCCGGCGCCCCAACGCGCATGCCGGAAAAGGGCGTTGTCGTCGAGGGTGACCTTGCCGTCGAGTGCGAGGATCCGTCCCTGCCGCGTCCGCACCAGCGGGTTCACCTCGACCAGCAGCGCGTCCTCGCGGACGAGCACCTCCCACAGTCGTACGAGAACGTCGAAGGTCCGCGGTGGAAGCCCCGCCGCCTCGGCGATCTCGCCGGCCTTCGCCGAGGTGACGCCCTCGGCCGGGTCGACGGGGACACGGGCGACCGCCTCGGGCCTGCGGGCCGCGACCTCCTCGATCTCCATGCCGCCCTCGGCGGACGCGATCGCGAGGAAGGTGCCCGCGGCACGGTCGAGTACATAGGAGACGTAGAACTCGGTCTCGATGTCGACGGGTTGGGCCAGCATCACGGTGCCGACGGGGTGGCCCTTGATGTCCATGCCGAGGATCTGGCGGGCGGTGAGCTCCGCGGCGGCCGGGTCGGCGGCGAGCCTCACACCGCCCGCCTTGCCGCGCCCGCCTGTCTTCACCTGGGCCTTCACCACTACGCGCCCGCCGAGTGCGCGGGCGATCTCCCGGGCCTTCTTGGGAGAATTGGTCACCTCGGCCCGCGGCACCGAGATGCCGTGTTCCTCGAAGAGTTCCCTTGCCTCGTGCTCGAACAGGTCCATTCCGGCTCCTGACTCAAAAGTGCCGCACGCCCCCTGGACACCACCCACCGGATGCGGGATAACAAGCTTCATACAGTATTCGTCGACTGTATGCAATGTACCGCGACAGCCGTTCCCACCCCCTACGAAGGGACAGGACTGCGCCATGCCCGACGACACCCAGGACGTGATTTCCGGCGGTCACCTCGTCGCCAAGGCTCTGAAGGCCGAAGGGGTCGACCGCATCTACACGTTGTGCGGCGGCCACATCATCGACATCTACGACGGCTGCGTCGACGAGGGCATCGAGGTCGTCGACGTACGCCATGAACAGGTCGCCGCCCACGCCGCCGACGGCTACGCCCGCCTCACCGGCAGGCCCGGCTGCGCCGTCGTCACCGCCGGTCCGGGCACGACCGACGCCGTCACCGGTGTCGCCAACGCCTTCCGCGCGGAGTCCCCCATGCTGCTGATAGGCGGTCAGGGAGCGCTCGCCCAGCACAAGATGGGGTCATTGCAGGACCTGCCGCACGTCGACATGATGACCCCGATCACCAAGTTCGCGGCAGCCGTGCCGGACACGGCCCGCGCGGCGGACATGGTGTCCATGGCCTTCCGCGAGTGCTACCACGGCGCGCCCGGACCGTCCTTCCTGGAGATCCCGCGCGACGTCCTGGACGCCAAGGTGCCGGTGGCGAAGGCGCGGATACCGAGGGCCGGTGCCTACCGGGCCTCGACCCGCTCGGCCGGCGATCCCGAGGCGATCGAGAAGCTCGCCGACCTGCTGGTGCGCGCCGAGAAGCCGGCCATCCTGCTCGGCAGCCAGGTATGGACGACCCGCGGCACCGAGGCCGCCGTCGAGCTGGTACGGACCCTCAACATCCCGGCGTACATGAACGGCGCCGGCCGCGGCACCCTCCCGCCCGGCGACCCGCACCACTACCAGCTCTCGCGCCGGTACGCCTTCTCGAACGCCGACGTCATCGTCGTCGTCGGCACACCCTTCGACTTCCGCATGGGCTACGGAAAGCGGCTCTCGCCGGACGCGACCGTCGTGCAGATCGACCTCGACTACCGCACCGTCGGCAAGAACCGCGACATCGACCTCGGGATCGTCGGCGACGCCGGGTTGGTGCTGAAGTCGGTGACCGAGGCCGCCTCGGGACGCCTCAACGGCGGCGCCGCGAGGCGCAAGGAGTGGCTGGACGAGCTGCGCGCCGCCGAACAGACCGCGATCGAGAAGCGGTTGCCGAGCCTCAGGTCGAACGCCTCGCCGATCCACCCGTACCGCCTGGTCAGCGAGATCAACGACTTCCTCACCGAGGACTCCGTCTACATCGGCGACGGCGGCGACATCGTCACCTTCTCCGGGCAGGTCGTGCAGCCCAAGTCGCCCGGCCACTGGATGGATCCGGGGCCGCTGGGCACCCTCGGCGTCGGCGTCCCCTTCGTGCTCGCGGCGAAGCAGGCGCGGCCCGACAAGGAGGTGGTGGCCCTCTTCGGTGACGGCGCCTTCTCCCTCACCGGCTGGGACTTCGAGACCCTGGTCCGCTACGACCTGCCCTTCGTCGGCATCGTCGGCAACAACTCCTCGATGAACCAGATCCGTTACGGCCAGAAGGCCAAGTACGGCGAGGAGCGCGAGCGCGTCGGCAACACCCTCGGTGACGTCCACTACGACAAGTTCGCCCAGATGCTGGGCGGTCACGGCGAGGAGGTCCGCGACCCCGCCGACATCGGCCCCGCCCTGCGCCGCGCTCGTGAGTCTGGCAAGCCGTCGCTGATCAACGTCTGGGTCGACCCGGACGCGTACGCCCCCGGAACCATGAACCAGACGATGTACAAGTGAGGTGAACGCCCGTGACCACCAAGGCACTTGAGGGCATCCGCGTTCTCGACATGACCCATGTCCAGTCCGGGCCCTCCGCGACCCAGCTGCTGGCCTGGCTCGGCGCCGACGTCGTCAAGCTGGAGGCGCCGAGCGGTGACATCACGCGCAAGCAACTGCGCGATCTGCCGGACGTCGACTCCCTCTACTTCACGATGCTCAACTGCAACAAGCGGAGCATCACCCTCAACACCAAGACCGAGCGCGGCAAGGAGATCCTCACCGAGCTGATCCGGCGCTCGGACGTCATGGTCGAGAACTTCGGACCGGGCGCGGTCGACCGCATGGGCTTCACCTGGGACCGCATCCAGGAGATCAATCCGCGGATCGTCTATGCCTCCATCAAGGGGTTCGGGGACGGCCCGTACACCAACTTCAAGGCGTACGAGGTCGTCGCGCAGGCCATGGGCGGGTCGATGTCGACCACCGGTTTCGAGGACGGGCCGCCGCTGGCGACGGGGGCCCAGATCGGGGACTCGGGCACGGGCGTCCACGCGGTGGCGGGGATACTCGCGGCGCTGTTCCAGCGCGAGCACACCGGGCGCGGCCAGCGGGTCAATGTGGCCATGCAGCACGCCGTGCTCAACCTCTGCCGGGTGAAGCTGCGCGATCAGCAGCGCCTGGCCCACGGCCCGCTCGCCGAATATCCCAACGACGACTTCGGCACGGAGGTACCCCGCTCGGGGAACGCGTCCGGCGGCGGTCAGCCCGGCTGGGCGGTCAAGTGCGCGCCGGGCGGCCCGAACGACTACGTGTACGTCATCGTGCAGCCCGTCGGCTGGCAGCCGCTCAGCGAGCTCATCGGCCGGCCGGAATTGGCGGACGACCCCGAGTGGTCGACGCCGGAGGCGCGTCTGCCCAAGCTCAACAAGATGTTCCAGCTGATCGAGGAGTGGTCCTCGACGCTGCCCAAGTGGGAGGTGCTGGAGCGGCTCAACGCCCACAACATCCCGTGCGGGCCGATCCTGTCGACGAAGGAGATCATCGAGGACGAGTCGCTGGTCGCCAACGAGATGGTCGTCACCGTCCCGCACCCCGAGCGCGGCGAGTTCGTCACCGTCGGCAGCCCGCTCAAGCTCTCCGACTCCCCCGTCCAGGTGACCAGTTCACCGCTGCTCGGCGAGCACAACGAAGAGGTCTACGTCGGCGAGCTCGGCCTCGGCGACGAGGAGCTGCGCCTGCTCGAGTCGAACGGAGTGATCTGACGTGATGGCCGAGGACCGGGTGCTGAGGGTGCGGTCGCTCCTCGACGCCGTGCGCGCCGAGGGACGGACCGCACTGACCGCGCCCGAGGGCAAGGTGATCGCCGACGCGTACGGGATCGCCGTACCGGGTGAGGAGCTCGCGACCGATGTCGATGAGGCCGTCGCGTACGCGGCGCGCTTCGGCGGGCCCGTGGTGATGAAGATCGTCTCTCCGGACATCCTGCACAAGACCGACGCCGGCGGGGTGATCGTCGGGGTCGAGGGCGCCGCCGACGTCAGGGCGGCGTTCCACGAGATCGTCGACAACGCGCGTGCGTACGACGCGAACGCGCGGATCGAGGGGGTGCAGATCCAGGAACTGCTGCCCCAGGGGCAGGAGGTCATCGTCGGCGCGGTGACGGACCCGACCTTCGGGAAGGTCGTCGCCTTCGGGCTCGGCGGGGTGCTGGTCGAGGTCCTCAAGGACGTCACGTTCCGGCTGGCGCCGGTGAGTGCCGACGAGGCGCTGTCCATGCTGGACTCGATCCGGTCGGCGGAGATCCTGCGCGGGGTGCGCGGCCGGGCCGGCGTGGACCGGTGGGCGATCGCCGAGCAGATCAGGCGCGTGTCCCAACTGGTCGCGGACTTCCCGGAGATCGCCGAGGTCGACCTCAACCCGGTGATCGCGACCCCGGAGGGCGCGGTCGCGGCGGACATTCGCGTGATCCTCGCCGAGAAGCAGCCGCCACCGCGCAGGAGGTACACGCGCGAGGAGATCCTCACCTCCATGCGCCGGCTGATGCAGCCCCGCTCCGTCTCCGTGATCGGTGCCTCCAACGAGCAGGGCAAGATAGGCAATTCGGTGATGCGCAACCTCGTCGACGGCGGCTTCGCCGGGGAGATCCATCCGGTGAACCCCAGGGCCGATGACATTCTGGGCCGCAAGGCGTACAAGAGTGTCACGGACGTTCCCGGTGAGGTGGATGTGGCGGTCTTCGCGATCCCCGCCAAGTTCGTGGCCTCGGCCCTGGAGGAGGTGGGACGCAAGAAGATCCCGAACGCCGTGCTGATCCCCTCCGGGTTCGCGGAGACCGGCGAGCACGAACTCCAGGAGGAGATCGTGGCGATCGCCGAGCGGTACGGCGTCCGCCTCCTCGGTCCGAACATCTACGGCTACTACTCGACGTGGCAGGACCTGTGCGCCACGTTCTGCACGCCCTACGACGTCAAGGGCGGCGTGGCGCTGACCTCGCAGTCCGGCGGCATAGGAATGGCGATCCTGGGCTTCGCCCGCACCACGAAGACGGGCGTGTCGGCGATCGTGGGCCTCGGCAACAAGTCGGACCTGGACGAGGACGACCTGCTGACCTGGTTCGGTGAGGATCCGCACACCGAGTGCATCGCGATGCACCTGGAGGACCTCAAGGACGGCCGCGCCTTCGTGGAGGCCGCGCGGGCGACCGTACCGAGGAAGCCCGTCGTGGTCCTCAAGGCGGGCCGTACGGCGGCGGGCGCGAGGGCGGCCGGGTCGCACACCGGGGCCCTCGCGGGCGACGACACCGTGTACGACGACATCCTGCGGCAGGCCGGTGTCATCAGGGCACCCGGACTGAACGAGATGCTGGAGTACGCGCGCGCGTTGCCGGTGCTTCCGGCGCCCAGGGGCGACAACGTGGTGATCATCACCGGCGCGGGCGGCAGCGGCGTACTGCTGTCGGACGCGGTGACCGACAACGGGCTGTCCCTGATGGAGATCCCGCCGGACCTGGACGAGGCGTTCCGGAAGTTCATCCCGCCCTTCGGGGCCGCGGGCAACCCGGTCGACATCACGGGCGGCGAGCCGCCGTCGACGTACGAGGCGACCATCCGGCTCGGTCTGGAGGACCCGCGCATCCACGCGCTCGTCCTCGGCTACTGGCACACGATCGTCACTCCCCCGATGGTCTTCGCGGAACTCACCGCGCGCGTGGTGGCCGAGTTCCGCGAGCGCGGGATCGTCAAGCCCGTGGTGGCCTCGCTCGCGGGCGACGTCGAGGTCGAGGAGGCCTGCCAGTACCTCTACGAGCGCGGGGTCGTGGCGTACCCGTACACCACCGAGAAACCGGTGGCGGTGCTCGGCGCGAAGTATCGCTGGGCGCGGGCGGCGGGGCTGCTGTGAGGCCGGCGGACGCGATGCAGTCGGCCCCCCGGACGGGACACAGCCCGCTGGGCGCTGGGCGCGGGGATGTCGGGGGGCGGTTCATGAGGTGATCCACGCGCGGGGCGGCCGACAGTGCGGTCGGCCGCCCCGGGACCCGTGCGCACACGAAAGGCATTGGACAGAGGGCGCTGGCCAGAACTTTCGACGCAAGGGGCACTGAGCGATGACAACGACCGACTGTTCGGCGTCCGTCCCCCACAGGGAGGTGACGGACCGCAACGGCCGGGTGTACCGGATCGGCGAGACCGACGTCGACATCATGGGCCGCACCCGCAGGTGGATGGTCGTCCTGCCCTGGGTGGGCATGATGGGCATCAGCTCCGCCGAGTACGCGTTCACCTCGGCGGAGGACACGCTCCACGAGGCGCATCTGTGGAGCAGCGGACACATCTTCTGGCTGATGGGCGTCTGGGTCTTCTTCCAGGCGGCCGTGGCCTTCCCCGCCGGACAGCTGCGCGAGAGCGGACGGCTGCCCGCGCGCACGGCGATGATGATCGGCGCCGTCGGCACCATGATCGGCTATCTGTCGCTGGCGTACGCACCGCATGTGGCCGTCGCCTATGTCGGCTTCGGCATGTTCAGCGGCATCGGCGCCGGTCTCGTCTACACGACCTGCGTGAACATGGTCGGCAAGTGGTATCCGGAGCGCAGGGGCGGCAAGACGGGCTTCGTCACCGGCGGCTTCGCCTACGGCTCCGTGCCCTTCGTCTTCCTGTTCACCTCGTACATGGACCTGAGCAACTACCGGACCGTGCTCGCCTGTGTGGGCGTCGGACTGTGCCTGGTGGTGGCGACGGCGGGCTGGTTCTTCAAGGACCCGCCGAAGAACTGGTGGCCCCCGCACGTCGACCCGCTGAGGCTCACCGACGACCCGAAGATCCGCCGGGCGCTGGAGAGGAACCCGCCGGCGGTCAAGCAGTACACCCCGAAGGAGGCCGCCCGTACGCCCGTCCTGTGGATGATGTGGTTCTGTCTGCTGTGCACGGCCGGCATCAACATCTTCGGCATCGCCTTCCAGGTGCCGTTCGGCAAGGACATGGGCTTCGCGGGTGGGATCGTCGCCACCGCGATGTCCCTGAAGGCGATCGTCAACGGCACCGGACGCGGAGTCATCGGCTGGATCTCCGACCTCCCCCACGCTCGAACGAGCTCGCGCGGGGGCACCCCCATCGGGCGCCGCAACACCCTGATCATCGTCTGCATCGTGCTCGGCACGGCGCAGTTCGGCGTGCTGGTCTCCGGCCAGATGGGCAGCATGCCGTTCTTCCTGTTCTGCTCCATGGTCTCCGGCTTCGGCGGCGGGGCGATCTTCCCGCTCTTCGCGGCCATGACGGCGGACTACTTCGGCGAGAACAGCAACGCCACCAACTACGGCATGGTCTACAGCTCGAAGCTGATCTCCGGGCTTCTCGGCTCCGGCCTGGGCGCGGTCGTCGTCGGCGCCTGGGACTACCACGGCGCGTTCGTGCTGGCGGGCTCCATCGGCCTGGCCTCGGCCGTGCTGGCGATTTTCCTGAAGTCCCCGGGCAGGCCCAAGGCCCGGCGCATCGTCCCCAACCCGCACACGCTCGGCGAGGAGATGGCACAAGCATGACTGCAGATCCGCTCTCGGCCGATCCGGCGGCCGCCCACCGTCCCTACCGCGAGGTGACCGACTCCCGGGGCCGTGTCTACCGCGTCGGCGAGACCGACCGGGACATCCTCGGCCACTCCCGCAAGCTCATGGTGTATCTCCCGTGGATCGCCATGATGGCCATCAGCGTCTTCGAATACGCGTACGGCTCCGCCGAGGACACCCTGTCCCACGCGCACGGCTGGACGCAGTCCGACACCTTCTGGATCCTCAGCGTCTGGGTGTTCTTCCAGGCGGGCATCGCCTTCCCGGCGGGCTGGATGCGCGAGAAGGGCATCCTGACGGCCCGCAGGGCCATGTACATCGGCTCCGGCATGTGCCTGGTCGGTTTCCTCGCGCTGTCGCATCTGAGCGACGTCCTGCCGGCCATCCTGGGCTTCGGCGTCATCGGCGGCATCGGCGCCGGCCTGATCTACGCGACCTGCATCAACATGGTCGGCAAGTGGTTCCCCGAGCGCCGCGGTGCCCGCACCGGCTTCGTCAACGGCGGCTTCGCCTACGGGTCGCTGCCGTTCATCTTCATCTTCAACTACGCCTTCGACACCGGGAACTACCACCGCGTCCTGGACCTGATCGGCTGCTACATCATGATCGTGGTCTTCGGGTGCGCGTTCTTCTTCAAGGACCCGCCGAAGAACTGGTGGCCCGCGGACATCGACCCGCTCACCTTCTCCGGAGACCGGAAGAACGCGGCGAGCCTCGCCAAGAACCCGCCCGCGGTGAGGCAGTACACCCCCAGGGAAGCCATCAGGACCGGCATGCTGCCCCTGATGTGGATCTCCATCGTGATGACGGCGGGTGTGTCGATCTTCGGGATCTCCTTCCAGGTCGACTACGCCAAGGACGTCGGTTTCGGCCCCCTGGTGGCGGCCTCCTCGATGGGTGTCATGGCGGTCATCAACGGCGTCGGGCGCGGTGTCGTGGGCTGGCTGTCGGACCGGTGGGGCCGTAAGCCGACCCTGGTGTTCGTCATCGTCGTCCTGGGGCTGGCCCAGTTCGGTGTGATCCTGGCGGGCGAGATGAGGAGCGAGTGGCTGTTCCTCTTCTTCGCCTTCCTCTCCGGCTTCGGCGGCGGCGCCTTCTACCCGATGTTCGCGGCCCTGACCCCGGACTACTTCGGGGAGAACTACAACGCCACCAACTACGGCCTGGTGTACAGCGGCAAGCTGGTCAGCGGCCTGTTCGGCGGCGGCCTCGGCTCCATGGTGGTCGCGGCCTGGGGCTACAGCGGCGCGTACGCGCTGGCCGGCGGTGTCTCGATGGTCGCGGCGGCGATCGCGCTGCTGCTGCGGCAGCCCGGGCGCAGCAGCAGGTCCGCTCCGGCGCCGGAGCCACAGCCCGCAGGGTGACCGCCGCGCGCGCGAGGAGGCCCTCCCCGGGTGCGGGGAGGGCCTGCCGGTGGTGGAGCCGGGGAAACTCGCGCGCCCCCCTGCGGACCGCCCCCTACGATCTGGTCAGCACCGGTCCAGGGGGAACACACATGAACAGCGCGCCGGAGGAGGAGACGGGTCGCAGGGTCACCACCCTCGAACTCTTCTTCGACCTCGTCTTCGTCTTCACTCTCACCCAGCTCACCGTGCTGCTCGCCGGCGACCTGACGTTCGCCACGGCGGGCCGGGTCGCGCTGATCTTCGTGGTGCTGTTCTGGATGTACGGCGCCTACGCGTACCTCACCAACCAGGTGCCGCCGGACCGCCCCTCCCGCCGTCTGCTGCTGATGCTGGGCATGGGCGCGTTCCTCGTCTGCGCGCTAGCCGTCCCGCGTGTCTTCGACGACACCGGCGTGGTCTTCGGACTCGGCTTCCTGGCGGTCGTGGTCGTGCACACCGCGCTCTACACCCGCAGCCACGGCCGGGACTCCCTCTGGTACGGCGTCCCCAACGCGCTGGCCGCCCTGTCGGTCACGGCGGCGGGCTTCTTCCACGGGCTCGCGGCGGACGGCTTGTGGCTGCTGGCGGTCGTCCTGCAGTTCGTGACGCCGTTCTTCGCCGAGCACGGGCCGGGCAGGGCCGACGGACGGCGGTCGGCGGCCGTCCTGCGCGTCCAGCTGGGCGGTCTGGACCCGGCGCACTTCGTGGAGCGCCACGGTCTGCTGCTGATCGTCGCGTTCGGCGAGTCCGTCATCGCGATCGGCACCGGCATCGGCCGGCTGCCGCTCACGGCGGGCCTGCTGGGCGGCGCGTTCCTGTCGCTGGCGCTCGCGGTCGCGCTGTGGTGGGCGTACTTCGTGCGCGACGAGGAGGCCGCCGAGGCGGCGTTCCGGGCGACGCCGGCACCGAAGCGCTGGCGTCTGGCGATGAACGCGTACTACTACGCCTTCCTGCCGATGCTGCTCGGCATCGCCTACCTGGCGACGGGCGTGAAGAAGACGCTCGGCCATCTCACGGAGCATCTGCACCCGGGCCCGGCGCTGGCGCTGGCGGGCGGTGTGGCGCTCTTCCTCGTGGGGGACGTGGCGTTCAGGGCTGTGCTGCGCCTGCGCCCCGTCCGCTTCCGCGCGAGTGCCGCCCCGGTGGCCCTGGCCACCGCGCTGTTCGGCATCCGGGTCTCAGCGGTCGCCGAACTCCTCGCCCTGGTGGGGGTGTTGGTGGTCATGCTGACGGTCGAGGCCCGGTCGTGCGGCGCCCCGGCGAAGGGGTCTCAGTCCGTCGCCCGCTCGTGACCTCGGTCCGTCGCCCGCTCGTGACCTCAGTCCGTCGTCCGCTCGTGATAGGACCGCCGGGTGTGCTCGGTGTGTTCGCGCATCAGCTGGGTGGCGCGCTGCTCGTCCCGGTCCGAGACCGCGGCGATCAGCGCCCGGTGCTCGATCCAGGACTGCCGGCCGCGCTGGCGGGCGATCGGCGTGTAGTACCAGCGCACCCGGCGGTCCACCTGGGCCGCGAGCTCCGCGAGGACCGCGTTGCCCGCCAGCTCCATGATCTTCGCGTGGAAGCGGGCGTTCATGGCGACGGCCGCGTCCACGTCGTCCGCCGCGACCGCCTTCTCGCCCTCCGCGCAGAGCTCCTCGAGCACCGAGATCCCGGCGCTGCCCGCGTTGGCCGCGGCCAGTCTCGCCGCCTCGGCCTCCAGGAGCGTACGGACCGTGAGGAGCTGGTCGGCCTCCTCCTCCGTCGGCTCGTGCACGAACGCGCCCTGGGCGGGCCGCAGATCGACCCAGCCGTCGGTGTTCAGCCGCTGCAGCGCCTCCCGCACCGGCTGGCGGGAGACTCCGAGGTGGCCGGCGAGCTCGCTCTCGACGAGATGCTGGCCGGGTTGCAGGGCACGGGTGGTGATGAGTTCGAGCAGTGCCTCGTAGACGCGGTCGCGCAGCGGGCCGGGCCGTTCGAGCTTGGGCACCGCACCCTGCGGCAGTCCTGTCGACAACATCGGTCCCCCTCCTGGGGCAGCGCGGGGCAACTTGCGGCCGGAAGGACAGTATGGATTGTCTTTCGTCTACAGTCTACGGCGCACAACGGCCGGACGGCCGGCGGATCGGCCGCCTCACACCCGGGCGTCCCCGCAGGTCACGGGCAGCGGACGACCTGACCGGCGTAGGACAGGTTTCCGCCGAAGCCGAACAGCAGGACCGGGTCGCCGGTGGAGAGGGCGCCCTGTTCGACGAGCTTCGAGAAGGCGAGCGGGATGCTCCCCGCCGAGGTGTTGCCGGACTCCACGACGTCCCGCGCGACGACGGCGTTGACGGCGCCGATCTTCTGGGCGAGGGGTTCGATGATGCGAAGGTTGGCCTGGTGCAGCACGACGGCGGCGAGGTCGGCGGGCTCCAGGCCGGCGCGCTCGCAGGCCTTGCGGGCGATGGCCGGCAGCTGGGTGGTGGCCCAGCGGTAGACGCTCTGCCCCTCCTGGGCGAACCGCGGGGGCGTGCCCTCGATCCGCACGGCGTGTCCCATCTCGGGCACCGAGCCCCACAGCACCGGCCCGATGGCGGAGTCCTCGGACGCCTCGACCACGGCGGCCCCCGCCCCGTCGCCGACGAGCACACAGGTCGTACGGTCGCTCCAGTCCGTCACCTCGGACATCTTGTCGGCGCCGATGACCAGGGCCCGGGTGGATCCGCCCGCGCGGACCGCGTGGTCGGCCGTCGCCAGCGCGTGGGTGAATCCCGCGCACACGACGTTGATGTCCATCGCCGCGGGCGAGGGGATGGCGAGACGGGCGGCGACCCGGGCGGCCATGTTGGGCGAGCGGTCGATGGCCGTGGACGTAGCGACCAGGACCAGGTCGATGTCGCCGGGCGTGAGGCCGGCCGCCGCGAGGGCCTTGGCGGCGGCGTGCGCGGCGAGTTCGTCGACGGGCTCGTCCGGTCCGGCGATGTGGCGTGTGCGGATGCCCACCCGGGACGTGATCCACTCGTCACTGGTGTCGACCATGCCCGCCAGATCCTCGTTGGTGAGCACCTTGGCGGGCTGGTAGTGGCCGACGGCGGCGATGCGCGAGCCGTTCATTGGGTGGTCCCCCTCGTTGCCCTGGGTTGCGGGATCCACCAGTCTGATCAGTGACTCGCGGGTACGACGGCACGACAGCCGACAGGAATCGGGCGTCCGGGTTGTCGGCTTCTGTCAGACCTTCGGACGCCCGAACACCTGCCGAACAGTCACCCGGTGAACAGCTTCGTCGCCTTCTGTACGAGTTCGTAGAGGCCGTACACGAGCGGCGCCCCCACCCACAGCCAGGCGAAGGCGATCAGCGGGCGCCGGTCAGGCGGACTCTGGCTGCTGTCGTTCGACATCGACGGTCTCCTCCTTCGGAGTGGGGATGTGATGACGGGCGTCGACCGGCCGGACCAGTTCGTTGGCGACGAAGCCGACGACCAGCAGGCCGATCATGATGATGAAGGAGAGCTCGTACAGGGAGGAGCCGCTCTTGCCGGCGCCCTTCTGGTGGTCGGCGATCCAGTTGACGATCAGCGGTCCGAGGACGCCCGCCAGCGACCAGGCGGTGAGCAGCCGGCCGTGGATGGCACCGACCTGATAGGTCCCGAAGAGGTCCTTCAGATAGGCGGGGACGGTCGCGAACCCACCGCCGTAGAAGGACAGGATCACCATCGCGCACAGCACGAACAGCGGCTTGGAGGAGTCGCCGAACAGCGCGATCAGCGCGTACATGGCCGCGCCGGTGCCGAGGTAGACGCGGTAGATGTTCTTGCGTCCGATCAGGTCGGAGGTGGAGGACCAGCCGATGCGGCCCGCCATGTTGGCGGCGGAGAGCAGGGCGACGAAGCCCGCCGAGGCGGACACCGACACCGGGGTCGAGCTGTCCTTGAAGAAGTCCTGGATCATCGGCGCGGCCTTCTCCAGGATGCCGATGCCGGCCGTCACGTTCGTGCACAGCACGACCCACAGGAGCCAGAACTGCGGGGTGCGGATGGCGCTGCCCGCGGAGACCTGCGGCCCCTGGAGCACGCTCGGCGCGCCCTCGACCGGCCGCTCGCCGCGCGGCACCCGCACCAGCAGCACACCGAGAGACATGAAGACGGCGTACGACAGTCCGTGCACGAGGAACGCGAGCGCGATGCCGGAGCTGCCGGCGCCGAACGACGCCAGCATCTGCGTCGACCAGGGCGAGGCGATCAGCGCGCCGCCGCCGAAGCCCATGATGGCGATGCCGGTGGCCATGCCGGGCCGGTCCGGGAACCACTTGATGAGGGTGGAGACCGGCGAGATGTAGCCGATGCCGAGGCCGATGCCGCCGACGAAGCCGTAGCCGAGGACGATCAGCCAGTACTGCTCGGTGGCCGCGCCGAGGGCGGAGATCAGGAAGCCGGAGGAGAAGCAGACCAGGGCCACCGTCATCGCCCACCGCGGTCCGTTGCGCTCGACCAGCGTGCCGCCGAACGCGGCGGACAGTCCGAGCATCACGATGGCGAGCTGGAAGGGCAGCGCGCTCTCGGTGCCGCTCAGGCCCAGCGAGGATTCGAGGGGCGGCTTGAACACGCTCCAGGCGTAGGCCTGGCCGATGGACAGATGGACGGAGAGAGCGGCGGGGGGAACCAGCCAGCGGCTCCAGCCGGCCGGTGCGACAGGGGGACTCATGATCCCGAACGGTAGGCAGTGCCAAGGGAGTTGAGAAGGCGGCACGTCGACCGTATGCGATGAACGGTATGCGGGGAGCGCCGAACGGTCCTGCGTGAGGCCTTGTCGACCCAACTCCCATACTGTAGACAATATTCAGTCGACAGAGTTCGACGGTGCGGCCATCTCCGCGGTATCCCTCGACCGAACGGAGTTCCCTCGTCATGAAAGTCGCAGTCCTCGGCGCCGGAGCGATCGGCGCCTATGTCGGAGCCGCGCTCCATCGCGCGGGCACCGACGTCCAACTCGTCGCCCGTGGGCCCCACTTGGCGGCCATGAGGCGGAACGGGGTCAGGGTGCTCAGCCCGCGCGGCGACTTCACCGCGCGCGTCCACGCCACCGACGACCCGGCCGAGATCGGCCCGGTCGACCATGTCTTCCTGGGCCTGAAGGCCACCTCGTACGCGGCGTGCGGACCGCTGATCGAGCCCCTTCTGCACGACACCACGGCGGTGATCGCCGCCCAGAACGGCATCCCCTGGTGGTACTTCCACCGCCACGGCGGCCCCCACGACGGCCACCGCGTCGAGAGCGTGGACCCCGGCGGCGCGGTCAGCGCGGTGCTCGCCCCCGAACGGGCCGTCGGCTGTGTCGTCTACGCGGCCACCGAGCTCGAAGGACCAGGTGTCGTACGGCACCTGGAAGGCACCCGGTTCTCGATCGGCGAGCCCGACCGCAGCCGGTCCGGGCGCTGTCGGGACTTCAGCGAGGCCATGGTCGCCGGGGGCCTGAAGTGCCCCGTGGAACCGGATCTGCGCAACGACATCTGGCTCAAGCTGCTCGGCAACATCTCCTTCAACCCGATCAGCGCGCTGGCCCGCGCCACCATGCGGCAGATGTGTCGGCACGGCGGCACCCGCAGGGTCATCGAGACGATGATGGCCGAGACCCTCTCCGTCGCCGAGGCCCTCGGCTGCGAGGTCGGCGTCTCCATCGAACGCCGGCTGGCCGGCGCCGAACGCGTCGGCGACCACCGCACCTCCACACTCCAGGACCTGGAGCGCGGAAAGCCGCTGGAACTCGACGTCCTCCTCGCGGCCGTCGTCGAGCTGGCGGAGATCACCGGCGTCGACGTGCCCACGCTGCGCACCGTGCACGCCATCTCGGACCTTCTCGCGCTGAGGAGCGCCGCATGAGGAAGCGTCAGCCGAAGACCTACCCCCGCCTCACCCACCCCCTCGTCCGCGACTCCCGCGACGAGCCCTTGCGGCAGGCGAGTTGGGAGGAGGCCCTGGACCGCGCCGCCCGCGGCCTGCGGCGCGATCGCGACGCCTTCGGCATGCTCTCCTGCGCCCGCGCCACCAACGAGATGAACTACGTGGCGCAGAAGTTCGCCCGGGTCGTCATGGGCACCAACAACGTCGACTCCTGCAACCGGACCTGCCACGCCCCGAGCGTCGCCGGGCTCCTTGCCGCGTTCGGCTCCGGCGGCGGCACGTCGTCGTACGAGGAGATCGAGCACACGGACGTCATCGTGATGTGGGGCTCCAACGCCCGCTTCGCCCACCCGATCTTCTTCCAGCACGTCCTCAAGGGCATCAGGAACGGCGCCCGGATGTACGCCGTCGACCCGCGCCGCACCTCCACCGCCGAGTGGGCGGAGAGCTGGCTCGGCCTCGACGTCGGCACCGACATCCCGATGGCGCACGCGATCGGACGCGAGATCATCCACGCGGGCCTGGCCAACGAGGCGTTCATCGAACGGGCGACCACCGGCTTCGACGAGTACAGGGCGCTCGTCGAGCCGTGGACACTCTCCCTCGCCGAGAAGGTGACCGGCGTACCGGCCCGCGCCATAAGGGAGTTGGCGCACGCCTACGCCCGCGCCGAGCGCGCCCAGCTGTGCTGGACCCTCGGCATCACCGAGCACCACAACGGCACCGACAACGTCCGCGCGCTGATCAACCTCTCCCTGCTGACCGGCCAAGTAGGCCGGTACGGCGCCGGGTTGCAGCCCCTGCGCGGCCAGAACAACGTGCAGGGCGGCGGCGACATGGGCGCCATCCCCAACCGGCTGCCCGGCTTCCAGGACATCCTCGACCCCGACGCGCGCCTCAGGTTCGAGTCCGCCTGGGACACCGTGATCCAGCCCCACTACGGCCTCAACCTCACCGAGATGTTCGAGGCGATGGAGGAGGGCTCGCTCAAGGCCGTCTACTGCATCGGCGAGAACCCGGCCCAGTCGGAGGCCGACAGCGAGCAGGCCGTACGGCGCCTGCGCCGGCTGGACTTCCTCCTCGTGCAGGACATCTTCCTCACCAGGACGGCCGAGTTGGCGGACGTGGTCCTCCCCGCCACCGCCGGCTGGGCGGAGACGGACGGCACGACCACCAACAGCGAGCGGCGAGTACAGCGGGTACGGCGTGCGGTCACCCCGCCCGGCGAGGCGCGCGAGGACATCGACATCATCTGCGAACTGGCCGCCCGCCTCGGCCACGACTGGAAGTACGCGGACGCCGAGGCCGTGTGGAACGAACTCCGCTCCGTCTCGCCGGACCACTACGGGATGACCTACGCACGCCTGGAGGACCACCAGGGCATCCAGTGGCCGTGCCCGAGCACCGAACACCTCGAACCGACGTATCTGCACGGCCGGTTGTGGGAGAAGGACCCGGCCGAGCGCGGGAGGCCGGCGCCCTTCGGGATCGTGCGGCACGACCCGCCCGTCGACCTCACGGACGAGCGGTTCCCGATCCGGCTGACGACCGGCCGGCGCCTGGACTCCTACAACACCGGTGTGCAGAGCGGCGGTTTCGCCTCTCCCCTCCGCCGCGGCGAGTACATCGAGCTGTGCCCGGAGGACGCCGAACGGTACGGGGTCGTGGTCGGCGAGGAGGTGCGGGTGTCCTCGCGGCGCGGCGCGGTGGTCGCCCCGGTGTGGATCGACACGGCCCTGCGCCCCGGACTCGCCTTCATGACGATGCACTTTCCCGACGAGGTGGACACCAACCAGCTGACCATCGAGGCCAATTGCCCGATCGCGGGGACGGCGGAGTTCAAGGCCTCGGCGATCCGGATCGACAAGCTCCCCGTCGCGACCATCGTGAGGTGACGCAAGTGGACCTGCACTTCGGCGACAGCAAGCCGACGGACGACGAACGGGCCGCCGTGGACGCCCTGCTGGGCCCTCCCGAGTCCTCCTGGGAGGGCGCCGACCGGTCCGACGCAGACCTGAGGTGGGCGCGCGGCGGGCGCGCGGCCCGGGACCGCCGTGACCTGCTGCTGCCGGGGCTGCACGCGATCAACGACCGGATCGGCTGGATCAGCGAGGGCGCCCTCGACTACCTGTGCCGACGGCTGACCGTGCCGCCGGCGGAGGCGTACGGCGTCGCGACGTTCTACGCCCTGTTCTCGGTCGGGCCGCGGCCCGCCACCGTCCTCCATGTCTGCACCGACCTCGCGTGCGCCGCGGCCGGGGCGTCCGACCTGTGCGCCGGTGTCGAGGCGCGGCTCGGCCCCGGCAGCGGCGTGCACGTCGAGCGCGGTCCCTGCCTCGGTCTGTGCGAGCGGGCACCGGCGGCGCTCGCGATCAAGGCCGGCGATCCGGTGCGTACGGCGGTGTCGGCGCCGGCGACCGTGCGCGAGGCGGTCCTCGCCGCGAGCGCGCCGGACTCGGCACCCCAGGAGCCGCCGGCCGCGACGGCCGTACCGCAGGCGGGTCGGGACCACCTCGTCCTGCTGAAGCGCGTCGGTGCGGTCGACCCGTCGTCGCTGGACGACTACCGGGCGGCCGGCGGCTACACCGCGCTGCGCCGGGCCTTCGAGCTCGGCCCCGCCGGGGTGATCCGCGAGATCACCGACTCCGGCCTGGTCGGGCGCGGTGGCGCCGCCTTCCCCACCGGCCGCAAATGGCAGGCCACGGCGTCCCGGCCCGACCACCCCCACTACCTGGTGTGCAACGCCGACGAGTCGGAGCCGGGCACCTTCAAGGACCGCGTGATCATGGAGGGCGATCCGTACGCGCTGGTCGAGGCGATGACCGTGGCGGCCTACGCCACCGGCGCCCACCAGGGGTTCGTCTACCTGCGCGGCGAGTACCCGAGGGCGCTGCGCCGCCTCCGGCACGCCATCGACCAGGCACGCGCGCGTGGCTTCCTCGGCGACGACGTCCTCGGCCAGGGCCATGCCTTCGACATCGAGATCCGGCGCGGGGCGGGCGCCTACGTCTGCGGCGAGGAGACGGCCCTGTTCAACTCCATCGAGGGCCACCGGGGCGAGCCGCGCTCCAAGCCGCCGTTCCCCGTCGAGAAGGGACTGTTCGGAAAGCCCACGGTCGAGAACAACGTCGAGACGCTGATCAACGTACTCCCCGTCCTGACCATGGGCGCACCCGCTTACGCGGCGATCGGCACCGAGAGCTCCACCGGCCCCAAGCTCTTCTGCGTGTCCGGCAGCGTGGAACGGCCCGGGATCTACGAACTGCCCTTCGGCGCCACACTCGGCGACCTCCTCGCAGAGGCAGGCGTACGGGACCGGCTGCGGGCGGTGCTGCTCGGCGGCGCGGCCGGCGGCTTCGTACGGCCGGACGAACTGGACATCCCGCTCACCTTCGAAGGCACCCGGGAGGCGGGCACCACCCTCGGCTCGGGCGTGGTCATGGCCTTCGACGACACCGTGCCGCTGCCCCGGCTGCTGCTGCGCATCGCCGAGTTCTTCCGCGACGAGTCGTGCGGGCAGTGCGTGCCGTGCCGGGTGGGGACCGTACGGCAGCAGGAGGCGCTGCACCGGATCGTGGCGCGGACGGGTGCGGCCGCCGCCGATGACATCGCCCTGCTCAGGGAGGTCGGCCGCGCGATGCGGGACGCCTCGATCTGCGGCCTGGGCCAGACCGCGTGGAACGCCGTGGAATCCGCCATCGACCGTCTGGGGGCGTACGAATGACCGTGACACCGCTGGGGATTCCGCGACGGCTGCTGGAGTTCACCCTGGACGGTCACGAGGTCCGGGTCCCGGAGGGCTCGACCGTCCTCGACGCGTGCCGGGCGGCCGGGAGGGACGTGCCGACCCTGTGCCAGGGCGACACCCTGCGCCCGAAGAACGCCTGCCGGGTGTGCGTCGTCGAGGTCGAGGGCTCCCGGACGCTGGTACCGGCCTGCTCGCGCAGGGCCGAGCCCGGGATGGTCGTCCGCACGGACACCGAGCGCGCCCGGCACAGCCGCAAGGTCGTCCTCGAACTACTGGCCTCCTCGGTCGACCTGTCGACGACTCCGCGGGTCGGCGGATGGATCAAGGAGTACGAGGCGAAGCCGGACCGGTTCGGCCCGGACGCGGCCCGCCTCGACGAGGAACCGCGGGTCGACAACGATCTGTACGTACGCGACTACGACAAGTGCATCCTCTGCTACAAGTGCGTCGACGCCTGCGGCGACCAGTGGCAGAACACCTTCGCGATCTCTGTTTCCGGACGCGGTTTCGACGCCCGTATCGCCGTCGAGCATGACGGCCCGCTCACCGACTCGGCCTGTGTGTACTGCGGAAACTGCATCGAGGTGTGTCCGACCGGCGCGCTGTCCTTCAAGTCGGAGTTCGACATGCGCGCGGCGGGTACGTGGGACGAGACGAAGCAGAGCGAGACGACCACCGTGTGCGCGTACTGCGGAGTGGGCTGCAACCTCACGCTCCACGTGCAGGACAATGAGATCGTGAAGGTCACCTCCCCGCACGACAACCCGGTGACCCACGGCAACCTCTGCATCAAGGGCCGCTTCGGCTACCAGCACGTACAGAACCGGGACTGAGGCACACATGGGACGAGTCACGGAACGACGCAAGGTGATCCGCATCCGCGACGGGGCGGTCTCCTCCCGCCCCGACACCCTGGTCGCCGAGGAACCGCTGGAGATCCGGCTGAACGGCAAACCGCTCGCGATCACCATGCGCACCCCCGGCGACGACTTCGCCCTGGCCGCGGGCTTCCTGGTCAGCGAGGGTGTGCTCGCCGAGCAGGCGGACCTGCAGAACATCGTGTACTGCGCGGGCGCCACGGCCGACGGCTCGAACACGTACAACGTGGTGGACGTGCGGACCACCCCGGGCGTGCGGATCCCCGACATCACCCTGGAACGGAACGTCTACACCACCTCGTCCTGCGGCCTGTGCGGCAAGGCGAGCCTCGACGCGGTCCGTACGACGGCCCGCTGGCCGATAGCCGACACTCCCCCGGTCCGGGTCGACCCCGAGCTGCTCGCGAGCCTCCCCGACCGGCTGCGGGCGGCCCAGCGGGTCTTCGACCGGACCGGGGGCCTGCACGCGGCGGCCCTGTTCACCGAGGAGGGTGAGCTGCTCGACATCCGGGAGGACGTCGGCCGGCACAACGCCGTGGACAAACTGGTCGGCCGTGCCCTGCAGAACGGGGATCTCCCCCTGTCCCGCACGATCCTGCTGGTCTCCGGACGGGCCTCGTTCGAACTCGCCCAGAAGGCGGTCATGGCGGGCATCCCCCTCCTCGCGGCGGTCTCCGCCCCGTCCTCGCTCGCCGTCGACCTGGCGGCGGAGACCGGCCTGACCCTGGTGGGCTTCCTGCGCGGCAGCTCCATGAACGTGTACGCGGGCGAGGACCGTATCGCTCTACGGACCGCGGCCGCCCAGAGCTGACCGCCCTTTTTTTGCTTCGTTCGCCTTCGGGGGCGCTCTGTGCCGGTGTCGAGGCGGCCACCGTGCTCAGCGCTTCGCCGCCACCTCCGCGGGGACCTGGACCGGGAACTGCACATCTACGGCTTCGTCGAGGC
>NZ_JBEXCS010000040.1:0-78983 GCF_040605395.1 Streptomyces sp. NPDC005648
GCGGGCGTCCGGCACCGGGTGCCCTGTCGAAGAAACAGTGGCGCCCGACCGAGGACGGATACCCCCCGGCCCGGCCCCGACTCACCCACCACCCCCAGGCGCTACACAAGCCCCCACCCAACCCCCGCCTGCGCCGCAGGCATCACCCGCCCACCGCCCCCGCCAACCGCGGCGCCGAGAACTCCGTCCCGCAGGTGAAGCGCAGCAGCGGTCCGAACGTCCCCGCCGCCTGGATCCCCGTGAAGTACAACCCCGGCACCGACGACTGAAACCCCGGGTCCAGCCGCGGAAACCCACCCACCCGCGTCACCCCCGCACGCAACTCCGGCCCCAGAAAACCCAGCGCGTCGACACGAACCCGGTACCCCGTAGCCGCCAGCACATGGTCCGCGTCCAGGATCTCGTCCCGCCCCTGCCGGTCACGGACGGACACGACCACCCGCTCGCCGTCCCGCCGCGCCTCCACCACCCGCCGCCCGAGATGCATCGGCACCACCCCGTCCAGCCGCGGCTTCAGCCACCAGGACCCGAACGGCCCCAACACCCTCCGCACCAGCCGCAACCGCGCCGCGTCAGGCAGAAACCGGAACGCCGCCGCCTGATGCACCACCGCGTACAACGCCCAGGACCGCCCCAGCGGAGTATCCGGCTGCCAGTGCGGCCCCGCCGTCGGCCCCGCCCCGAACACCAGCTTCTCGGTACGGGCGACCAGCCGCACCCGAGCCCCCGCCTCGTGCAGCAACGCCGCACTCTCCTGCGCCGACTGCCCGGCCCCCACCACGATGACATCCCGCCCCGCGAACTTCCCGAGGTCCGCATGGTCCGAACTGTGCGAGACGAGCCCCTCCCCGACCAACGGCGCCAACGCCCCCGGCACATACGCGAAACCGTCCATACCGCCGGCCACCACGACGCTCCCCGCCCGCACCTCCTCCCCCGAGGCAAGCCCGACCCGGAACCCCCCGTCACCCCGCCGCCCGACGGCAGTCACCCGCACGTCCTCCACCTCGGGCACCAGCCGCTCCCCGAACCACCGCCCGTACCGCACGAACATCTCCACCGGCACCTGATCGTGCCCGCTCAGCCGCGCCTCCCCCACCTCACGGGCGTACTCGTCGAGCGTGAACCCCGGCTTCGGCGCGGACAGCATCGACGCGGCCGGCGGCGACTTCAGCAGCATCCCCGCCGGCATGTTCTCGGCCCAGCTCGCCATCGGCGAGCCGAACACCCTGACACTCAGACCGCGCGCCTTCAGATGCGCGGCGGTGGAGAGGCCGTAGGGCCCCGCCCCGATCACCACAACGGTCTTGGACATGACTGTGGACGTGTTCTCGGACATCAGCTGTCTCCCCTGTCTCCCCTGTTTCCCCCGAGCAGGGCGCACTCGAGCGCCCGCACGCGGACATGACGATTCCCGAATCGGGTCAAAGGTCAGATCGCGAGGCAACGAACACGCGGGGCGGCCCACGCCGCACCACACTGTCCGCGAGGAGAAGGCGAAGACGCACCGGCCCGTCGACGACGGTCCCGGCACAAGGACGACGGCCCACCAGGCCCGCGTCCAGAACGAGCGGCGGCGCGAACAACGGCGCGAACAGCCGCGACAGCAGCTCACGCCCCGCCGCCCACAGCACCCGCCGACGACAGGTGTCGACGCCGTGCAGCAGCACGGCACCCAGCACGGTGAGCGCCATGTGCGCGGCCACCACCGGCGCCCCCGCGTGCACGGAGGACGGCCAGTAGGCGTGCGCCGGGACATGCACCGCGGGGTCGGCGCGGACGAACCAGTAGCCCACGACCAGCTGTGAGCCGGCCGCCAGCAGCAACTGCCGTAGCAGCGGCTTGTCGTGGCCCGCCCCGGGAAGGGCGACGCCGAACAACAGACAGGCGGCCAACGCCCGTACGCCCAGCGAGGGGATGGAATCGAAGGCGAGGTGATGCACGGTGCTCGCGACCGTCGTGCCCAGCACGGAGAACAGCCCCGCCCGGACAGCCGCGACCGGCACCACACGCGGCAGCCGGCCGCGGCGGCGCGAACGGAGCACAGTCCGCAAACGAAGCACAGCCACCGAACCCCCCATAACCCACCCATCATGGACGCGCCGGGCCCCCCTTGTCACCACCACCTCCCGGCCACTCGGCCACCCGGCCACCCGGCCACCCGGCGGTTAATTCAGGTGCGCCCACCCCCCCCACCCGCTACCGTGCCTGTTCGACGCCTTCCGATGCGCTGTGCCCCGGTTACTTCCTGACAAAGCCGCAACACCACCCCGGTGCCACTACTGATCTCGGAAGGCGCCTCCTCTTCTTCGGGAACGTCTCCCAAGGGACCTTCTGCATGCCGCATTTCAACCGTCAGCGGGCCAAGTCCGAGGCCAGGACCGAGATCCAGGCAGAGATACCGGGCTTGACCGCAGGCGGAGCGACGTCGTCGCTCTCCACCCACGGCCGGTGGCCACTCCCACCGCTCGCCACCCGCTACACCACCTCGTACACCACGCCCCGCAGCACCTTCCACACCCCCACCCGCCACCGCACCCACCAGGGCGGCGCCGGCTACACCCGCCCGCCGAAGACCGAGCTCTTCCTCCTCGCCATGGCCAACATGGTCGGCCACCACAGCTTCTACGAGGAGGCGGGCGCCCGGGACGAGCGCTACGCGCAGCTGATCGGCGCCCTCGCCGTCAGCGACCCGGAGTGGACCCTCGGGCTGCTGCGCTGGCTGCGCACCGAGGCCCATATGCGCACCGCCTCCCTGGTCGGCGCGGCCGAGTTCGTGCGCGCCCGCCTGGGCGCCGGGGCCAGCGGCCATTCGCGCCAGGCCGTGGCGGCCGTGCTCCAACGCGCCGACGAACCGGGCGAGTTGATCGCGTACTGGACGGCCCGGTACGGGCGCCGCCTCCCCCAGCCCCTCAAGCGCGGGATCTCCGACGCCGTACGACGGCTCTACACCGGTCATGCGCTCCTCAAGTACGACACCCCCTCGCACGCCTACCGCTTCGCTGACGTCCTGGAGCTCACCCACCCCGCCCCCGACCCCCAACGCCCTTGGCAGAGCGCTCTGTTCAGGTACGCCATCGACCGGCGCCACCGCGCCGACCGCGCCGTACCCCCGGCCGGGGAGTCGCTGCTCGCGGCGCACGCGGCCCTGCTCGCCGTACCCGCCGAGGAACGGTACGCCCTGGTCACCGCGCCGGACGGCGCGGAGCGGCTGGCCGCGGCCGGGATGACCTGGGAGTCGGTGGCGGGCTGGCTGCAGAGCCCCCTCGACGCGGCCGTGTGGGAGGCGCTGATCCCCTCGATGGGCGCGATGGCCCTGGTCCGCAACCTGCGCAACTTCGACCGGGCGGGCGTGAGCGACCGGGCGGCCGCCGAGGTGGCCGCCCGTATCTCCGACCCGGACGAGGTGCGCCGCTCCCGGCAGTTCCCCTTCCGCTACCTCGCCGCTCACCGCAACGCGCCCTCGCGCCGCTGGGAGCAGGCCCTGGAGACGGCCCTGGGGCACTCCCTCGCCAACGTGCCCGCACTGTCCGGCCGCACGCTGGTCCTGGTGGACCGCTCGGGTTCGATGTTCGACGAGCCCAGCGAGCACACCCGGCTCAACCGGGCCGACACGGCGGCCGTCTTCGGCACGGCGCTGGCGCTGCGGGCCGAGCGGGCCGACCTGGTGGAGTTCGGCACCGGCAACCGTCGTATCGAACTCGCCCCGGACGAAAGGGTGTTGCACGTCCTGGACCGCTTCCACGACCTCGGCGGCACCAACACGGCCGCGGCGCTCCGACGGCACTACGACGGACACGACCGGGTGGTCGTGGTGACGGACGAGCAGACCCAACTGACGCCGTGGTCCAACCCGTTCGAGCCGGTGCCGTTCCGTACCCCCGTCTACACCTGGAATCTGGCCGGTTACGCCATGGCCCACGCCGCGCCGGGTCCGTACCGGCACACCTTCGGCGGGCTGAGCGACGCCGCCTTCCGGCTGATCCCGCTCCTGGAGTCGGGCGTGGCCGCCAAGTGGCCCTGGGAGGCGGGCCGTTCCTGAGCAGCCGCTGTGAACAGACCCTCTCGGCGTGCCCATTCGGGCAACCGAAAGGGCAGCTCCCCGCGCGGCGCGTGGTTTCCGCCACGACGATCAGGTACGAAAGCGATTGCCGCCCGCACGCGGTCCCCACAGCAACGCCTTGACGGGTCAGCCCCTCCCTGGCACGTCAGCCCAGTCAACGGGTCGATCCGAAAGGACCGCAGCAATGGCCACACCTCTGACCGCCGCGCAGATGCTCACCGCGCTGAAGACCGAGGGTCTCACCGTGCACGAGCACGCCGGCTGGGAGACCCACAACCGTGACGCGGCGACCGGCAAGCCCTTCGGCCCCGTCATCGGCGTACTGATCCACCACACGGCCGGTCACGGCGACAAGGAGCTCTGCTACAACGGCAGATCCGATCTCCCCGGCCCGCTCTGCCACGCCTGGCTCGGCAAGACCGACGGGCTGTGGACGATCGCCAACGGCCGTGCCAACCACGCCGGCGCGGTCGACCTCGACGTCCTGAACGCGCTGCGCGCCGAGAAGTCCCCGCTCCCCGTCGACAACCAGGCGAACGCCGACGGCAACGACGTGCTGTACGGCCTGGAGATCGAGAACCTCGGCAACGGCAAGGACCCCTACCCGGACGACCAGTACGGCCAGGCCGTGCTGTGGGCGGCGGCGATCTGCCGGGCTCACGGCTGGTCCGAGAACTCGGTCGCCGGGCACAAGGAGGTACAGCCCGGCAAGGTCGACCCCAGCTTCGACATGGACGACTTCCGGGCCGACGTGAAGAAGCAACTCGCGCTCTCCGTCGGCAAGTCGGCCCCGGCGAAGCCGACCAAACCCAGCAAGCCGACCAAGCCCACCAAGCCCACCACCGGCTCGGCGAGCAAGCCCCGGGTCGACCTCTCCCGCCTGGTCCAGGCCGCGAAGACCGACCCGACGGCCAAGCAGGGCCACGTCACCTACATGGCCGGCACCAATCTCACCGAGGCGGCCCTGGTCAAGCTGGGCTACCTGGCCAAGACCTACGCGGGCGACGGCTCCTTCGGTACGACCACCATCGCCGCCTACGCCAAGTGGCAGCGCCACCTGGGCTACACGGGCGGCGAGGCAGACGGCATCCCCGGCAAGATCTCCCTCGGCAAACTGGGCGACAAGACGGGCCTGTTCACCGTCGTGGCCTGACCCCACCCGGCCCCGGAAGGGCCGGAGGGCCGGAGGGCCGGAAGGGCCAGGAGAACCACCGCCACGTTCTCCCGGCCCTCACCCGCCCCGGACCGCATCGCACCACACCGCACCGCGCTGCACCGCACCGCACCGCACCGCACCGGATAATCCGGATGCTCTTCCGCTTCCCAACTGCTGAGATGGACCGATGAGCGAGATGGCGGAGACCGTGGATCGCAAGCTGTATCCCGAGGCGGTGACGCCCTGGGACGATCCGGTGTGGCGGGGTGAGGCGCTCGGTTGGGCCGGTGAGGCGCTCGGGGCGCGTGGGCTGCGGGAGAGCGGGCCCCGGCGGGTGCGGGTACGGCCCTGGTCCGTGCTGGTGCGCCTGGCGGTGGACGGCGGTGACGGGCCCGTATGGTTCAAGGCCAACCCGCCCGGCAGCCGCTTCGAGGCGGGGCTCGGCCAGGCGCTCGCCGGATGGGTGCCGGGGCAGGTGCTGACACCCCTCGCTGTGGACGCGGACCGTGGATGGTCGTTGCTGCCCGACGGCGGGCGCAGGTTCCTCGATGTGCTCGATGCCGGCGAGGCCGGTGCCGGGGCCTGGGAGGAGATGCTGGGCCAGTACGCGGAGCTGCAGCGCTCCCTGCTGCCGTACGCCGACCGGATCGAGTCGCTCGGGGTGCCCGGCGCCCGTACCGCCGCCCTGCCCGGCGTCCTGGACCGGCTCGTCGCGGAGAACGGGGCGCTGACCGGCGAGGAGCGCGCGGTGCTGGACGGACTGCGGCCACGGGTGGCCGAGTGGTGCGCGGAGCTCGTGGCGCTCGGGATCGGCGACGGCCTCGACCACGCGGACCTGCACGAGGCCCAGGTCTTCCACGCGCCGGAGAGGACGCCGGGCACATCCCGCTTCACGTTCTTCGACTGGGGCGACGCCCTCGTCTCACACCCCTTCTGCAGCTTCCTGGTGCCCGCCGGCCGGGCCGTCGACCGCCACGGCCCCGGGATCCTGCCCCGCCTCCGGGACGCCTACCTGGAGCCCTGGACCACCGCCGGCCGCTCCCTGCCCGAGCTGCGCCATGCCCTGGCCCCGGCCTGGCGGCTCGGCGCGATCGGCCGGGCCGGCTCCTGGGGCCGGCTCTTCCCGGGCGCGGCGGCGGGCACCGACCTGGAAGGCGGCACCCAGATCGCCCGCTGGCTCCTGCGTCTCGCCGACGAGCCCCCGCTCGCGCTCACGACGCCCGTTCCCGACCGGGAACGTGCCGATTCTTGACGTTCTCCTGACACTCGCGGCCGCATCCAACCGCCCCGGTACGGTGTCCTGTTCCTTGTCACCATCCTTATGGGGAAATGGAGTGCCCATGGACGGCACCGTCGCCGCAGTCGTGCTGGTCGCCCTGGCGACCCTGCTTGTACTGCGCAGTGGGATGCGGGTGGTCAACCAGGTCGAACGCGGGGTCGTGTTCCGCATGGGGAAGGCGCTCCCGGGTGCGCGCCAGCCGGGTGTCACGTTCCTGATCCCCTTCGTGGACCGGATGCGGAAGGTGAACACCCAGGTGGTGACCATGCCGGTCCCCACCCAGGAGGGCATCACCAAGGACAACGTCTCGGTCAAGGTCGACGCCGTCGTCTACTTCCGGGTGGTGGACCCGGTCCGGGCCGCCATCGAGGTCCAGGACTACGTCTTCGCCGTCGGCCAGGTCGCCCAGTCCTCCCTCCGCTCGATCATCGGCAAGAGCGACCTGGACGACCTGCTGTCCGACCGTGAGCGGCTGCACGAGGGGCTCGCCCTGATGATCGACAGCCCGGCGGCCGGCTGGGGCATCCACATCGACCGCGTCGAGATCAAGGACGTACAGCTGCCGGAGTCCCTGAAGCGGTCCATGTCCCGTCAGGCGGAGGCGGAGCGGGAGCGCCGGGCCCGGGTCATCACCGCGGACGGCGAGTTCCAGGCGGCGCAGCAGCTCGCCAACGCGTCCCGGATCATGTCGGACACCCCGGAGGCCATGCAGCTGCGGCTCCTGCAGACGGTCGTGGAGGTCGCGGCCGAGAAGAACTCGACGCTGGTGATGCCGTTCCCCGTGGAGCTGCTGCGGTACTTCGACAAGGCGACGCAGAAGATGACGTCCGGCGAGGCACCGGTGCCGGCACCCCAGCCCCAGGCGCCCGCCCCGGCCCCGGCCCCGGCGCTCACGACGGAACAGACGTCGACCCCGGCCCAGCTCCCCGCCGCCGCTCCGGCTCCCGCCCCTGCCCCCGCTCCCGCTGAGATCCCCGCCCCGGCACCCGACCCGCGGACCCCGGTCGTCGAGCAGCCGTAGCGAGGGCGAGTGTCACGGTGGCCGACGCGGCCGCCATGACCGTCATCGCCGTCGCGGGCGAGGTCAGTTGGGCGACCGAACCCGCGACGGCGGCGGCCACGCCCTGCATGGTCAGCATGCCCGAGGAGTGCAACCCCAGGGCGTGCCCGGAGAGTTCGTCCGGGGTGAGCGCCATCAGCCGCTCCTGCTGGACCAGGCTCGCGCCGAAACCGGCCGAGGCTACGGTGGCGAGCACGGCCGACCAGGGCGGCGCCGGGTGCAGGACGAAGAGCAGGTACGGCGTGGCCAGCAGCAGAAGCAGCGGGGTCGCCAGCCGGGGCCGCACCGCGGGCGGCACGAGACGGCCGACGGTCACATCGCCGGCGAACATGCCCAGCGCCCCGCACGCGAACAGCGCGCCGGCGGCCCGGGGGTCGTAGGAGACATAGAGGGACTCGCAGCCGACGACCAGACCGTTGGGGATCCAGAGGCCCAGGTAGGTGAGGCGGCGGGGGCGGGAGGACCACAGGAGGCGGTTGGTGCGCCAGGTCGCCGCGGCGGACGGGCGGCCGGAGGAGCGCGGTGGCCGGGCGGTCAGTCCGAGCCGGTTGCCGAGGGCCGAGACGGCGTAGAGCACGGCCGCGAGCAGCAGGCAGGTGCTCGGCGAGAGGATGGTGAGCAGGACGCCGCCGGTCGCGAAGCCGGTGATCTGCATCAGCCCGGAGAGCATGTTGAAGACCGAACGCCCCAGCAGATAGCCCTCCTTGGAGAGGATCTCGTTCAGCAGTCCCCAGCGCACGCCCCCGCCGAGCGAGGCGACGAGACCCTGCACCAGGACGACGGCGAAGACGCCCCACACGGGCAGTCCGGGCAGGGCCAGGATTGCCGTACCGGCCGCGAAGGCGAGTCCGATGCCGGTGAGGGTCGAGCGCGGCGGCAGCCGGTCGGCGCCCGAGAGCAGGAAGGTCGCTCCCAGCACCTGTGCCAGCTGCGGCCCGAACATGCTCACCGCCGACAGCAGTGGCGAGCCGGTGCTCCGGTAGACGAGGGTGCCGAGCGCCAGGCCGCCGATCGTCTGGGCCACGGTGTTGGCGGCGGAGGCGAGGAAGAACGGGGTGAACTCCGGGGTGCGGAAGAGGTCTCGGTAACTGCGCATGGAGGGAGTCTCGGAAGGGCACCCGAGCGGCGGTTATTGTTTCGCGGACACGCGAAAGGTCCGGAGAGGGACTCATGGGCTGGTGGCAGCTGAACGCGGACACGCTGGCCCGCAGCCGTTTCGTACTGTCCCCCTTCTCCGAGACCTTCGCCTGTCTCCAGCTGCTGCAGACGGGCAGGGCCGCCCACCCCGGTGAACAGGCCTGGCTGCGCGCCCACTCGCCGGCCTACCGGGCGCGGCTGGCGGCCGATCCGGTGACCGCGCGTCTGGTCCGCGCGGGCCTGGGCCGCGGCTGGATCGCCGACTTCCTCACGCCCGCTCCCAGGGACGGCGAGACCTTCGAGGAGGCGGTGGCCCGCGTCCGCTCCGCCGACCCCGCCGAGGCCCGCGCCGACATCACGGTCGCCCTCGAACGCGGCCCGCTCCCGCCCGAGTTGGACCGCGACGACCTTCCCGCCCGCGCGGCCGACCTCTTCTCCTACGTCTGGACGGAGACCGTACGGCCGTACTGGGACCGGCGCCGGCGCGTTCTGGAGGCCGATGTGGTCGCCAGGACCGCGCAGGTCAGCCAGGGAGGCTGGGCGGCGGTGCTGGACGCGCTGCGGCCGGAGCGGACGAGATGGCTGGGCGAGAACCGGCTCCAGGTCAATCTGCACGAGTACCCGCCCCGCGACATCTCCGGCGCCGAGCTGGTCTTCGTGCCGGTCACGCCCACAGCGGGCTGGGTGTCGTGGGAGGAGCCGGACCGCTACGCGATCGTCTACCCCTGCGCGGGCGCCCTCGCCGACCCCGCCGCCCGCCCCGCCCCCGCGAGCCTGGCGGCCCTGCTCGGCCCCGCCCGCGCCGGGGTCCTGGTCCTGCTGGCCTCCCCCATGAGCACCAGCCAGCTCGTCGCCGTCACCGGCCAGGCCCTCGGCTCGGTCGGCCGTCATCTCAGGGTCCTGCTGGACGCGGGGCTGGTGGAGCGGCGCAGGGCGGGCCGGTCGGTGCTGTACTCGCGGACGGCGGCGGGGACCGTGCTCACCGAGGCCTCACATCGGCCCGACACATACCGGAGTTAGCATCCGCTTATGACGCTTTCTGACAACAGCTCCCCTCTCGCCGTCGACATCGACGCCCTCCAGGGCGGCTCCGCCGACCTCTCGCAATACGCGGGCAAGGCCGTGCTCATCGTGAACGTGGCCTCCAAGTGCGGGCTGACCCCGCAGTACACGGGCCTGGAGAACCTCCAGAAGCAGTACGCCGACCAGGGCTTCACCGTGCTCGGGGTGCCCTGCAACCAGTTCCTCGGGCAGGAGCCCGGCAGCGCCGAGGAGATCGCCGAGTTCTGCTCGGCGAGCTACGGTGTGACCTTCCCGCTGACCGAGAAGGTCGAGGTGAACGGCGAGGGCCGGCACGCCCTCTACGACCGTCTGACCGGCTTCGCCGACGCCGAGGGCCACAGCGGGGACATCCGCTGGAACTTCGAGAAGTTCCTGATCGGCCGGAACGGCGAGGTCGTCGCCCGCTTCTCCCCGCAGACCGAGCCGGAGTCGGCGGAACTGATCACCGCCCTCGAGGCCCAGCTCGCCGTCTGACCTTCCCCCTGCTGCAGGTAGAGCCTCCTGTCACCGGGCGGAGGAACCCGCCCGGCGACAGAGGAAGACGATCATTTGAGTTCGTCGGGGCAGGGAGTGCCCCGCGGCAGGGTGTACGGCGCAGCCAAGCGGTACGTGCCCGCCTTCGGGGCGATCAGCATGGTCCACTTGTCGCCGTTGGCGTCCTTCTCCGTCTCCATCAGACAGCCGTTGACGTTGTCGTACGTCTTCGGATCGCCGTCGGGGCGGTTCTTGGAGGCCTCCGTCTCCTGGGGCGGCTTCAGCTTCTTGCCGTCGGCGTCGACGATGCTCAGCCACGGCGAGTACGGGATACGGACGAGGATCCGCCCGGGCTTCTTCACCCGCATCGTCATCTCGCCCTGTTCCGCGCGGTCCACGACCGCGTTCGGCTCGGCGAGCGGGGTCGGGTCGGTCACCTTGAACAGCTGCCAGTTGGCGTCGCCCCAGATCTGGCTCAGATACGGCATCCCGCGCTGGACCAGCTCCCGCTCCCGCTCGCCCCCGTCGCCGTCCGGCACGTCCTTCGGCAGGACCACGAAGTGCACGGCCCAGCGCTGCAGCCACTCGTGGTAGTTCGCCGAGTTGAGCGTGTCGTCGTAGAAGAGGGGGTTGCGCTCCATGTCGGCCTGGCGGTTCCAGCCGCGGGCCAGGTTGACGTACGGCGCGAGGGCGGACGCCTCGATGTGGGAGCGGGCCGGGACCACCTCGACGCGGCCCTTCTCGGCGCCGACGTCCTGGAGCTCGTTGACGAGGGGTGCCAGCTCCCGGGCCCAGGAGGCGCGCGGGGTCGTACGGACGACGTCGTCGACGGCCTTGAAGCCGATCCAGAAGGTGAAGCCGGCGATGGCCACCACGCACAGCCACCACTGGCGCGAGCGCCTGACCTGGAACGGCAGCGCCGCCACCAGCACGACCCCGGCGAACAGCATTGCGAGGCGGGTGATGTTGGAGCCGATCTGCGAGCTGACGATCCACACGGCGAGGACCCCGAGGCCGTACACCGCGGAGGTCAGCCGGACCGTCGTCCATCGCTTGGGGACGAGGACGAAGATGAAGAGCGCGTAGAGGAACGGCAGGATCACCGAGGCGATCGTCATCGGCTGGGTGCCCGCGAAGGGGAACAGCCAGGCCGAGATCGCGACGACCGCGGCCGGCGCGAGTCCCAGGGCCCAGGCGCCCGGGCGCCGCTTCTGCAGGAACAGCGCGACCGCCACCAGCCCCACGAACAGCCCGGCCACCGGCGACGACATGGTGGCGAGGGCGGCCAGCGGGGCCGCGCACGCCGCCTTCGCCCACCGCTTGTACCGCCACTTGTGGGGCCAGCAGAACACCACGGCGACCGCGCCCAGCGCGAACACCGTGCCCAGCCCGAAGGTGACCCGTCCCGAGGCCGCGTTGCAGAGGAAGGCGAAGACACCCGCGAGCGAGGCCCACAGGGGGTTCCGCACCGACCGGCTGCGGATGAGGATCATCGTGAGCAGCCCGGCGGAGACGGTCCCGGCGATCATCATCGTCGTACGGACACCGAGCACCGACATCAGATACGGCGACACCATGCTGTACGACACCGGGTGCATACCGCCGTACCAGGCGAGGTTGTACGCCGAGTCGGGGTGCCGGCCGACGAACTCGGCCCACGCGTCCTGAGCCGCTAGGTCGCCGCCACTGTTCGCGAACGTGAAGAACCAGACGAGGTGCAGTGCGCCGGCGAGCGCGGTGATGGAGAGCACGGGGTGGCGCAGGAGCCGCTCACGCAGGGCGAGGAAGGCACGCGTCGGGCGGGACTCGTGGCCGTCCTCCGTACGGGCGGCCGGGGTCTCGCGCTCGCGCCGCTTCTCGTTCTCACGTGGTGCGGGTACGCGTATTCGCGGGCCCGTTCCCGGGCCCGGATCGGCGTCGTCGGCGCGTGTCGGCTCCGCTGTGGCCACCTGAAGGCACTCCCCGTGGGTGTCCTGTCCGCTGTTCGTGTCTTCTGTTCGTGTCGTGTCTTTGAGGACGCGTCCCGTGGGCCGTCCGTTGCCGGCCACGTCCTGGCGGGTTCCCGTCCGCGTCCCGCGAGCGGCGACCTGCCCCGTTTCGTGACGCTAGCACGCACCCCGCCGGTGGGCGCCCTGGTGGGGCCCGCCGACGGGGTGCGGTGACATGCTCGCGGCGGTTCAGCCGAGGCGCTTGAGCTTGGCCGTGAAGCCGGGCTCGGTGAGGTCCTTCTGGAGGGCCACAGGCACCTTCACGGCGCCGCTCGTGCCGTCGCCGACGGTGAGCGTGCCGACCGCGGCGCCGGCCTTGGCGGTGTGCGGGACGTCGTCGGCGTCGAAGGAGAGCTTCACCTTGAAGCCGTTCCAGCCGATGGCGGTGACGTCCTTGGTGACGACCACGGGGGTGTGGCCGCCGAGGCCGTCGTCGACGTATCCGACGACCGTGCCCTTCTTGACGATCTTCGCCGACCGCAGGGCGTCCTGGGCGGCGAGCATCGCCTTCTTGCTGACCGCGTTGACGGTGTCGATGATCGGCGCGGTGTGCTGGCCGAGGATCGCGCCGACGACGGTGACGGTCTCGCCTCCGACCTCCTTGGTGGCGGCGAAGAGCAGGTTGCCGCCGGCCTTGGTGGTGGTGCCGGTCTTGATGCCGATGGCGCCGTTGTAGGGGACCAGCTTGTCGAAGTTGGGCCACTTGGTGCCGGAGGGGTCGACCCAGCTGGGGAGCTTGGTGATGTCCATCAGGGCCTGGATCTTCACCAGCTGGTTGCCGAGCCTCACCTGGTCCTCGGCGGTGGAGACGGTGGTCTCCTTCAGGCCGGAGGCGTCGGTGTACGTGGTGCCGGTCATCCCCAGTTCCTTGGCGGTGTCGTTCATCTTCTTGATGAACGCCGTCTCGGAGCCCGCGTCCCAGCGGGCCAGCAGCCGCGCGATGTTGTTCGCGGAGGGGATCATGATGGCCGACAGCGCCTGCTTCTCGGTGAGGACGTCGCCCTTCTTGACGGTGTTGAGGGTGGACTCGTTGTCCTTGTCGTAGCCGCCCTCCTTCTCCGCGAGCGCGTCGACCGTGATCTTCTCGCCCTCCTGGCCCGGCTTGAGCGGGTGGTCCTTGAGGACGATGTACGCGGTCATGGCCTTGGCGACGGAGCCGATGGGGACGGGCGTCTGCTTGCCGAAGGTGCCCATCGTGCCGATGCCGTTGATGTCCAGGCGGCCCTGGCCCTCGGACGGCCACGGGAGTTCGGCCTTGCTGCCGTCGAAGGTGTACGAGTCGGCGGCGGTGAGGGCGAGGGTGGGGGTGGGCAGGGGGCGGACGGCCTGCACGATCGCAAACACGACGACGAGCAGGAGGACCAGCGGGGTCCAGATCTTGACCCGCCGGATGATCGTGCGGACCGGGGTCTGGGGCGGTGGCGGGGTGTTGGTCAGCTCCGCCAGCAGGTCGAGCGGGGGCTTGGGCGGCAGGGGCTGCTGGGTGGTGCGTTCGGGGCCGACCTGGGGGACGGGGGCGGTGGCGTCCGCGGGCGTCGGCCGCTTCGTCCTGGTCGCCGGGTCGTCGAGCGGCTTGAGGGCCACGAACCTGCTGGTGCGCTCCGGGTCCGACTTGGGGTCGGTGAGCTTGAGCATGGTCGTGGGCTGATCGAGCTGCGGCCGCTTGAGCATGGTGGTGGGCTGATCGACGGCTCCCCCACCCGCACCACTGTCGCCGTCAGCGGCGGGTGCCCCCTGCGGAGAGGACCCACCGCCGTCGGCCGCGGCTGTCCCCCGCGGGGCGGACCCACCGCCGTCGGCCGCGGCTCCGGAATCGGCGGACGGACGGGCGTCGGCGGGCACGCCGGCACCGGCATCCCCGTCACCGGACGGCTCTTCGTCGGCAACGTCGTCACCCGCGGGCTCGGCGGAGGTGCCCTCAGCGTCGGGGGCCGCCACGTCGGAGGAACCCTGATCCGCCTCGGCCGCGACGACCTGGGGCCTGACGTCCTCGGGCTCGACGTCTTCGGACTCGGCGGCCTCGGGCCGGACGTCTTCGGACTCGGCGGTGGACGGCTCGACCGCCTCGGCGTCGGTAGAGGTGCCTTCCGCCTTGGAAGCCGCTACGTCGGACACAGTACGGCTCGCCTCGGGCCTGGCGTCCTCGGGCTCGGCACCCGCCTCAGCGCTGGACCGCTCGTCCGCGTCGGGCCCGGCGGAGGTGCCCTCAGCGTCGGTGGAGGTGCCCTCCTCCTCGGGTACCGCCGCCTCGGACGTCCTCCGGCTCGCCTCGGGCCTGGCGTCCTTGGGCTCGGTCGTGCCCTCAGCCTTGGGTGCCGCCTCCTCGGACGAGGTTCGGCCCGCCTTGGACGCGGCGTCCTCGGGCTCGGCGCCCGAGGCGGTCGCACCGCCGGAGTCGCCCTCGCCCTCCGCGGCGCCCCTCTCGTCCGCCCCCGCGGCCTCCGCGTCGTTCCCGGCACCTTCGGAGTCCCCGGACCGGACCCACGCCGCCACGGCCGCACGTAGCCTCGCGTCGCCGACCACCTCGCCCCGGGCACCGTCGGTCACCGCGTCAGCGGAAACGTCACCGCTGCTGGAGACCGCGTCCTTCCCGGCACCGCCCCCGTCGCCCTCAACGCCCTGGACGGCGTCCTCAGCGCCCTCCGACTCCTCGGCAGGGGCCCCAGCGGCAGCGCCGCTCTCCCGGGCCCCCTCCGCATCGCCCTTCTCGCCCCGCGAGGCGTCACCGGCCCCCGAGCCCTCGGCACCACCGCCCCCGGCCGAACGGGGACCCTCGTCCCCGCGCCCGATCGAACCGGCACCCTCGTCCTGGCCGCCGGCCGAACCGAGACCCTCGTCCCCGGCCGAACCGGGACCCTCGCCCTCGTCCCCGGCCGAACCGGGACCCTCGCCCTCGTCTCCGGCCGAACCGGGACGCTCATCCTCGTCCCCGGTCGAACCGGCATCCACGTCCTCGTCTCCGGGCGGGCCGTCGGGTGTGGGCGAGGTGGCGGCGGCCGGGGTGTCGCCGTCGGAGGGGTGCTCATCGGTGTTCTGCGGGCCCTGCACGGCGCCCTCGGTCGTCCCCGGAGCCCCGGTGGGGCGGGAGGGCCCGGCGGGGCTCTCGTCGCGTTCCTGGGGCTCCTGTGCGGGCCGTGCGTCGGTCTTCAGGTCGCGTACCGAGAACACCCGCGTCGCCGTGTCCACGCCTCCGCGTGCCTCCGCCGCCCCGAGGCGCGGATCACGCGCCGCTCGCTCCTCGGTCCTGGCCTCGGGAACCGGACCCGCGCTCCCCGACGTCGGTTCTGCCGACGACTCGCGCTGCTTCGACCTGTCGGGGGACTCGCCCGCCACCGATGCCTCCTCCATGTGCCAACCGAACCGTGAACCGCCGCCCGGAACACCGCTCTACACGCTGTCCGAACCATGTACCAGTGTCCTGTGTGGGGGCTTAACCCCTGCGGTAGACGAGAACGACATACCTACCGGTTCCCTTACAAACAGGTCACGCACCCTCGACAGACCAATGTGAGAGGGGTCACCCTGTCTTTCATCCACGCGGGGAGGCATGGATGGGCAGGAGCCGCAGAACACTTCCGGAAGAGCTTCTGCTGCTGGCACTGGACCCGGCCACGGGTACCACTGCACAGCCGCAGTCGCTCGACCTCGGTCTGGCCGGAGCACAGCTAGTGGAGCTGGCGCTGGCCGGACGGATAGCCCCAGACGGGGATCGTATCGCCGTGGTAGCCCCACGGCCGACTGGAGATCCAACGTTGGACTGCGCGTTGGAGTTGCTGCGAAGGCGTGGCGCTCCCGTGCGGGCAGTGAACTGGATTGGCGGACCCCGTCTCGGGCTGCGCCAGACCTACCTCTCGCATCTCGAGCGGTGCGGCATGGTGCATGCCGTGGCCGGCCAGATGTGCGGGGTGCTGCCGACGACTCGTTACCAGGCGACGGACACCGCCATCAGCCGGGAGATCAGGTCCCGGCTGGACTCCGCGATCCGCACCGGCGTACCGCCGGACCCGCGGACCGCGGCGCTCGCCGCCCTGGCACACGCGGTCGGCCTCGGCAAGCACCTGTATCCGGGCAACGAGGGGCGTTCCTCTCGTTCTCGGCTGCGGGATCTGATCAGGCACGACCCCATGGGCGGTCTCGTCGCGCACGCGGTGATGGACGTCCAGAACGGCGTGGGAGCACAGCCACGCCGTAACCCGGCCGCCCCGGCCGGCCGCCAGGCCGCGCCCGGACCGGCCAGGTCCGCGCCGGAACCCGCTCGTGGCGTTCCGATGCAGCCGCGCCGAGGTGCCATGGCGCGTGTCGTGGCCCACTGAGCCGCAGTCCCACGACGAACGAGCGGGAAAGCAGTAACACCGGGACGACAAGCAGTCCCCGAGACCCGGTTCGGGAGCCGCTGGATCGCGCGGGGTGGCGGAGACCTCCTTGGCCTCCGCCACCCCGCGCGGCCGCTTGTCCCCTCCGGCCTCTTTCGCCGCGCGGCCCGATTCCTCCCGGCCCGCCGAACTGGCGCGTATCCAGCGCATATCCGCCGTTTCCCAGCGGTAGGAAGCACCTTGGTGGCAGTCTGCTCAACAGCAGATACGCAAAGTGGTAAGCAGAGGTCCGCAGCCGGAGGTGCACGTTCCCGTGGCGTCCAATGTCAATCCGACCGTCAGGCGACGCCGACTGGGCCAGGAGCTGCGCCGGCTCCGTGAGCTCAAGGGCATGACGGCCGAGGAAGTGGCGGAGCGGCTGCTGGTGTCGCAGTCCAAGATCAGCCGGCTGGAGAACGGCCGCCGCAGCATCAGCCAGCGCGATGTGCGCGATCTCTGCGGGGTGTACGAGGTCGAGGACCACCGGATCGTCGACTCGCTGATGCAGATGGCCAAGGACTCGCGCCAGCAGGGCTGGTGGCACTCCTTCGGGGACATTCCCTACAGCGTCTACATCGGACTGGAGACCGACGCCGCGAGTCTGCGGGTCTACGATCCCCAGGTCGTCCCGGGGCTGTTGCAGACCCGGCAGTACGCGGAGGCCCTCATCTCGGGCGCGCTGCCAGAGACGGCCGCCGCCGATGTGGAGAAGCGGGTCCAGGTGCGCCTGCGCCGGCAGGAACGAATCACCGCCCCGGAGAACCCGCTCCGGCTGTGGACGGTGATGGACGAGGCGGCCCTGCGCCGGCTGGTGGGCAACAAGTCGCTGATGCGGGACCAGTTGGAGCATCTGGTCGAGCAGTCCCAGCTGCCCCATGTGACGGTCCAGGTGATCCCGTTCGACATGGGGGCGCATCCCGGCCTCAACGGCCAGTACGCGATCCTGGAGTTCCCGGACGCCGCCGACTCCAGCGTCGTGTACATCGAGGGCGTGACCAGCGACCTGTATCTGGAGAAGCCCAACGACGTGCAGAAGTACAGCGTGATGTACGAGCACCTGCGGGCCCAGGCCCTGAACCCGGACCAGTCACGGCAGTTCATCGCGGACGCCGCGAAGGAGTACGCGCGCTGAAGCGCCCGCTCCGCGAAGTTGCCGGGCACGGTACACCTTCCCGGGGCCGGAGTGGAAGACCCACTTGGAATATGCCATCCGGTCGAGTGAATAGTCTCTTCGTACGCCGGGGTTGGCGAGTAGCGTCGATCACGCCACCACACACCAAGGTTGGCGCAAACCGCGCCATGGGTTCGGAGACGGACTCGTCGCGCGGTGACAGCAACTCGGCATCTGGCATTACGGAGCGGAAAATGGCAATTCGTCAGGGCACCACGGACACGTGGACCAAGTCCTCCTACTCCACGGGCAACGGCGCGTGCGTCGAGATCAAGTCGCCGGTCGTCGCCTCGATGGCGGTCCGGGACTCCAAGGTCACCGACGGCCCCGTACTGGCCTTCCCGGCCGAGGCGTGGAACACCTTCGTCACATCGGTGAAGTAATCGAAGCAGTTGATCGAAGTAGCCGTACAACTTCACACGCACCACAGGAAGAGCCCTCTCGACCAGCTTCGCCGTCCTTGCCGAGGGGGCTCGGCCATGTCCGGAAGTCTTTGGCTCTTCACGGCAACCTTTTCGGTCTCTCGAACCACTCAGCGTTGTCCGGCCACGTGGTCCGGTCAGATGCAACAGCTGAAAGAGAGCACAGGCGTGTCCCTGGAACCAGAGCACAGACATGTCCCCGGCCCACCCACGTCATCGGTGGCCTCCCGCGTCGGCGGCCACCGTGACGACGACGGGGCGCGCGGTGGTCGCCCGAGGCATCGTGGCCGTCGGTTGCTCGCGCGTAGGGGTCTCTGGGCGGGTCTCACCATGGTGGTCGTGGCCGGCTCGGCTGTCGTGGTCAGCCAGGCTTCGGCGCAGCAGAAGACCCTGGATCCGAAGAAGTGGTACGTGCTGGTCAACCGCAACAGCGGCAAGGTGCTGGACGACCGCGGCTCCGCCAAGAACGACGGCGCGGCGGTGGTGCAGTGGGCGCGCCACGGCGGGGCCAACCAGCAGTGGCGCTTCATCGACGTGGGTAACGGCTACTACCGGCTGCAGAACCGGAACTCCGGCAAGGTGCTGGACGATCTCGGCTGGTCGAGGACCGCCGGCTCCGCCATCGTGCAGTGGAAAGACCTGAACGGCACCAACCAGCAGTTCAAACTGGCCAAGTCGCCGAACGGCTACCTGCGTCTGGTCAATCGCTTCAGTGGCATGGCTGTCGGTGTCCGCAACGCCGCCAAGGCCGACGGGGGCGGCGTCGTCCAGAACCGCGACCGGGGCGGCGCCGATCAGCAGTGGCAACTCGTCCCTGCCGGGAGTGTCGGCGGCGCCGGTACACCCGCCGCGCCGAGCAGCAGCGTTCCCTCCAGCCCGGCTCCGAGCAGCTCCCACCCGTCGTCCACGCCGTCGTCCACGCCGTCTCCCGTGGCCGGTGGCGGCAGCTCGACGAAACGCTTCCTGGGCAGCAGCACGGTGCTCATCGGCGGCTCGATGTCCGACGCCTCGGCGGCCGCCGCGCCGTTCGACGTCCGGTACGCCTATGTGCACAGCCAGCCCGCGCCGTCCTCGGACTACTACACGGCAGCGAAATGCCACGACGACTGGTCGGGTTGGTGGGGCTGCTGGAACGGCAGCACCACGGCGCCCGGCACGTACGTGACCTGGCGGGACGACGTGGTGTCCCAGGCGACGTACAAGGGCAGCGCGCGTCCGCAGAAGATGCTCTGGACCTGGTACTCGTTGCGCGACCTCGGGGACGCGGCGGGCGAGGGCGACGGCCCGGGCGAGGTCAAGGCCATCAACCGGGTCGACCTGCTCACCCGGTACCTGAACGACTACCGTTTCTTCCTCCAGAAGATCGGCACGTCGCAGGAAGCTATCGACCTGGAGCCCGACTTCTGGGGCTACGTCCGGTCGCTCGGCGATCCGCACCAGGTTCCCGCACAGGTCAAGAGCGCGAATTCGAAGGACTGCGGATTGCAGGAGAACAGCGCCACCGGGCTCGCCCAGTGCCTGATCTCGATGGCGCACAAGTACGCGCCGAACACCGAAGTCGGGATGCACCTCTCCTGCTTCGACTGGGAGACCAGCACGCAGGCTTGCGTCAAGTCCTACGAGAGCTTCGGGGCCAAGAACGCCGACTTCCTGGCCACCGACGTGTCGGACCGCGACGCGGGCTGGTACGCGCAGCCGGCCCACGGCGGCAGTGACCACTTCTGGACCGACCAGAAGGCCGCCGCCGCCCTGCAGTTCTACAAGACGATGGCCGAGTCCGTGGGCAAGCCGGTGGTCCTGTGGCAGATCCCCGTGGGCAACATGGCGCAGAACAACACCCTCAACCACTACAAGGACGACAAGGTGGACTGGTTCTTCGCCCACATGGACCAGGTGGCGAACGCCCACATCGCCGGCCTGTTCTTCGGGCCGGGGCAGCAGGAACAGACCTCGGTCGAAACCGACGGCGGAAACCTGATCAACAAGACGATCGCGTACCACAACTCGGGCGGTACACCGCTCAAGTAGGCGAAGCCGACGAATGCGCCCCCATCTCTTCGATGGGGGCGCATTTCGTCATCTTCGTCGGGCTGGGGACCGCGGCTCAGGCGGGTCAGCGCTGCAGGGTGAGGACGCCCGGCCGCCACGGCAGCCGGTCGTACGGGCCGCTCGCGGTGGGGGACTTGCCCTGGTACAGGAACTGCAGGTGGCAGGGGTCAACGGTCATGGTCTGGTCGGGGTTGTCGCGGACCAGGTCTCCGTGGCTGATGTCGTTGGTCCAGGTGGCACCGCTGTTGGCCTTGCCCGCGAACGGGTTGCTCTCGCCGGCGGCCTGCGGGGTCCATGAACCACTCAGGCTGGACGCCGTGAACGAGCGGAAGTAGCGCTGCTCGTTCGCGCCCCGCGCCTCGACGATCATGAGGTACTGGTTCTGGCCCTGCACCTTGTAGACCTGCGGCGCCTCGAACAGGTTCTTCGTCGTGTCGCTCATGACCGTCGTGTACGACGAGCCGAAGTTGCCCGGGAAGTTCCCGATCGGCATGCTCGCCCGGTAGATCTTGCCGTTGTCACCGGCGAAGAACAGGTACATGTTCTTGTCGTCGGCGATCAGGGTCTGGTCGATCGGGCCGGTGGCGGATTCGGCGCTGGGGATGCTGCCGGTGAACAGCGGCTGCGACGCGGACCAGCCGCCCGGGTTGGTGGGGTCGCTGGAGGTGCGGTAGACGAACGCCGACGCGCCCCACTGGGACGCCAGCACCCAGATCTTCTTGGGCGCGAAGTAGAACAGTGTGGGCGCCACCGCTTTCTGGCTCATCCCGGTCTGGCCGGCCGACGCCATGTCCGACCAGTTCGTGAAGGGCTTGAACATCATCGAGCCGTACGACGAGCCCGCCACGCTCGACGCGTAGACCAGGTGCTTGCCGTTGTACGTCACGGTGGTGAAGTCCTTCACCGCGTCCCACCCGTTCGCCGGCTGCGCCAACGCACCCGTCGACGTCCACCGGTAGGTCGACGGAAGAGCACACGTGCTGCTCTTCGGCGCCGCGGCCGGCTTGAAGCTCCAGTGCTGGTTGGCGCCGCCGCCGTTGGAGTCCCAGATCTGGACGGAAGTGCCGTTGGCGGTCTTGCCGCCGGGGATCTCCAGCGCCCGGCCGCTGGCGACGTTGGTCAGCGTGTAGGAGCCGTCACCGTTCTTGGTGGCCCGCCAGTGCTGGTTGGCGCCGCCGTTGGAGTCCCAGACCTCCATCCTCGTCCCGTTGCCCGTCTGGTTGCCCGGCTCGTCCAGTACCCGGCCGCCGGCGACGTTGGTCAGCGTGTAGGAGCCGTCACTGTTCTTGGTGGCCCGCCACTGCTGGTTGGCGGCGCCGCTTGCGTCCCACACCTGGAGCGGGGTGCCGTTGCCGTTCTGTCCCGCGGGCTCGTCGAGAACGCGTCCGGCGGCCGCGTTGGAGAGCGTGTAGACGGTGCCGGAGGTGATGTCCCCGGCCGCCGCCGTGCCACCACCCGCCGTGCCCCCGCCGCTGCTGCCGCCCAGGGCGGTGAGCACCGCGTCGTAGGCGGGCTTCTTGTTACCGCCGTTGTCGAACAGCAACGGGTTCTCACCGGTGCGCCAGGAGTCGCTGTCGCGGATGCCCCACACCGTGACGCCCGTGCAGCGGGCGACGTTGAGGCAGTCCTGCACAGTGCCGGCGTACGCGGTGGCGGACGCCTGGGCGATGTCGAGCTCGGTGATCTGGACGTCCACGCCGAGCGCGGCGAACTTGGACAGAGTGGTCTGGAAGCTCGCGGGCGGGCCGCCGGCGCCGAAGTGGCTCTGGAAACCGACGCAGTCGACGGGCACACCACGGGACTTGAAGTCCTTGACCATGTTGTAGACGCCCTGCGTCTTCGCGTCGGTCCAGTTCTCGATGTTGTAGTCGTTGTAGCAGAGCTTGGCGGAGGGGTCGGCTTTCCGGGCCGTGCGGAAGGCTTCCTCGATGAAGCCGTTGCCCAGCACGTCCTGGAAGACCGAGCTGCGGTGCTGACCGCTGCCGCCGTCGGCGAACGCCTCGTTGACCACGTCCCAGGCGTAGATCTTGCCCTTGAAGTGGGTCATCTCCGTCGTGATGTGGTTGTCCATCACGCTGCGCAGCGTGTTGGCGTCGGTGATGGACTTGACCCAGCCGGGCAGTTGGGAGTGCCAGACGAGGGTGTGGCCGCGCATGCGCTGGCCGTGGGCGGCGGCGTGGTTGACGATCTGGTCGGCGGGGCCGAAGTTGAAGCTGCCGCGGGAGGGCTCGGTGGTGTCCCACTTCATCTCGTTCTCCGGGGTGATCATGTTGAACTCCCGGTCGAGAATCGTGGAGTACGTCGAGTCACCGAGCCTGCCCGAGGACACTGCCGTGCCGAAGTAGCGGCCGCTGCCGGCCGCGGCGGCGCCCAGGGTCGATGTGCCGGCCCCCGGCGTGCGTGCGGCCAGCGCGACCAGCGGTACGGCGGCACCCGCGGCGGCGAGGACCACGGCGGCGGCGAGCACGCGGCGGGTGGCCGGACGGCGGCGATGAGAGCGGTTCTGATCTGACAACGGCATGTCCTTCTGGCACAGCGGGCCCTGCTCCGGGCCCGGTCACCCGCCAGTTGTCACCACGCACACAAACGTTGCCGCGATCGAGGGGGGAATCTTCACGGCCGCCGAATCCAGCTCCCCCGGCCGACCGGCCGCACAGCGGCGTTCACCGGGTCGGGACGAACCCTCCCCGGACCGACGCGGAGCCGCCGGAATCCCGCGCGTCGACGCGGTAGCCGTCGCCCGCGGCACTGCGCCCGCCGGCGCCGTTGTTGAACTGTGCGGCGAACTCATGGCTCCCGGCCGGCACGGTCAGGCCCGGCTTGAGGACCCAGCGGTAGACCAGCACGCCACCGGCCTGCTGGACGGTGACGGTGAAGTCACCACTCGGCAGGGTCTGCCAGGTACCGGTGTTCTTCACCCCGCCGGTCTGGACGATCCGTATCTCGACCGTGAGCGAGGTGAGCGGCCGGGTCGTCTTGAGGGCGAGGTTGCTCTGCGTCCAGTAGACGGTGCTGCCCGGGTCCAGCGAGCCGCCTGACCACAGCGGCCCGTTCTGGCTCTCGCCGGCGGACGGCGACGGACTGGTGGCCGGCGGAGTCGGGCGCGCGCTGCCCGGGGTGGTGACCGGGGCCGGCGCGACAGGGGTGGGGCGGGCCGATGTCGGGTGCGGGGAGCCGGCGGTCGGGGACGGGGTGGCAGGCACGGTCACGGTGGCCGACGGCGGCGGCGACGGGGTCGTGACGATGGCGGCGACGGCCAGGCCGCCGGTCGTCAGGATGCCGGCAGCGGCGAGCCCGGCGAGCGCGACCCTGGTCCCGGACCTCGCGAACGGCCGCGCGCGGTGACGGACGGCGGGCCCGGCCATGCCGCGTTGCACTCTGGCCAGCATCCTCGCGCGGTCGGGCCGGTGGGCCCCGGCGGCCTCGCGCAGCTGACGGGCGATCTCCTCGTTCACCGGTTCCTCCTCCCTGCCACCAGGTCCCCGGCCGCTCGTGCGCCCAGTATCCTTTCCAGCTCGGCCATTCCCTTCGAGGTCTGGCTCTTCACCGTGCCGACCGAGATGCCCAGCGCCACCGCGGTGTCCTTCTCGGACAGGTCGAAGGCGTGCCGCAGCACCACGCAGGCGCGCTTGCGGAACGGCAGCCGGTCGAGCGCCGCGCGGACATCCAGTACGGCCGCCGTGTCCGGCCCGTCCACCTTCTCGGGGCTGCGGGACCAGAACAGCGCGATCCGGCGTCGCTCGCGCACCGCGCTGCGGATCCGTCCCCGCGCGAGGTTGGCCACCACACCGCGGGCGTAGGCGAGCGGGTGGTCGGCCTGCCGCAACCGGTCCCAGCGCTGCCACAGGGCGACCAGGGCATCCGCCGCGAGGTCGTCCGCCGCGTCGGTCTCGCCGGTCAGCAGGTAAGCCAGACGGGCGAGTTCGGCATAGTGGCGTTCGAAGAATTCGTGGAACTCCGCGGACGCGTCATCGAGGACCATCCCCGGGTCGCCCTCTCCTGGCAATGATGTGCGCGTTGGTTGCACGTTCAACAACGGGGAGCGCAGCCTAGCAGTGCCCGGCCCGGGATTCGAACGGCGGTCGTGCTCGGTAGCGGGGCGGTGAAGGCTGACCGGCGGGCTGGTCAATGCCGGACCAGTCCGCGCCAGTGCCACGGTTGCGGCGCGATGTGCTTCGTTGCCCTCATGCCCGTCCATCCGGTAGTTCGACCAGGCCTTACGGCTCCCAGTTGCCGCAGAGGACGAGAAGGTTGCCGGGTTTTTGAGATCCCGGTGGCCGGCCACCGGTCTTCACGTCCGTAAGGATCACCAGCACTTCAGGAAAGCACCCTGACTCGATGAAGCGATCTTGGCACCTTGTCCTGGCGTCGGCTCTCGTCGCGGGAGCCGTCACACCGGTGGTCGCGGTGGGCAGCGCGGTCGCCGCGGACGGCGACATCACCTCGGCCGTCCTGGCGAACCGTGATGTCGTCCTGACCGGTGACGCGGTCGTGCGCGTACCGCGGGGAACCCACACGTACACCGGTGTGATCAGCGGTGAAGGAGCGCTTCGCGTGTCCGGCACCGGCACGCTGGTCCTCGCCAGGGACAGCACCTTCACCCTGCCGCGCTCCCGGCAGCACCAGAGGGTCCGGATCCCGGGCGGCAACCACCCGTACGTCGTGGTCGACGGTCCCGACGAGCCCGCGGTCACCGTGGACGCGGGGGCGACCCTCCAGTACGGCACCGGCGGTACGACCGGCCTGATCGGGTCCTTCCCGTACAACACGCCCGGTTACCAGCAGAACCAGGACAACATCCGGGTGGACGGCACCCTGCGTCTGTCGCTGACCCGGCTGTTCAACCTGGGCATCATCAGCGGCTCCGGCCTGGTCACCCAGCCCCGGAACATGTGGGGAACGCTCCAGATCTGTGGCACCAACCCGTTCTCCGGCGTCTTCGACAACGGCACGGGCGTCAACTTCGCGAGCACCACCTGTGCCGCCGACCTGCCGGGCGCCCGCTCCGTCGTCAACCGCGGTTCATGGATCATCGACACCCCGCTCTACCACACGGTCGTAGAGCGGCAGAACTTCTACAGCCACGAGTACGGCAACGACGTCAATGTGCACTCCCGGCCGGGCAGCAAGGTGATCCTCACCGGCGTCTACAGCTGGAGTGACAGCGGCGACGGGGCGGCGCCCTCGCTGAGCGACCCCGGACTGAACTGGCGGCCCGTGGCCCACAACCTGAACAAGCGCGGCACCAACATCGAGGGCGCCGACGTCCAGTGGGGCGACGGGACCACGCACCGGATCTTCATGCCCGGCACGGCGCAGACGGTCTACATCAACCTGCACGCCAGACGGCAGCGCTCCCGGCTCACCTTCGACTACAACGGACCGGTGACCCTGGGCGCGCCCATCGGCGGCGGCATGTATCACGACACCCTCGGCGCTCCCGGCGCCGGGGACGTCGTCATCGCCGGCACCAGCGGCAACGACGTGACCTTCGCGGCAGCGCAGTACTACGACGGATCCACCACCATCGACAGGAAGGCGACCCTCCGTCTCGGCTCCGGGACCGCGGGCGGCGACGGAAGCCTCCACACCGGCGGAGCCCTCGACAAAGTGATCGACAACGGTTCACTCGTGATCCGCAACACCGGGACCCCCACCACCCTCCCGGCGGTGACCGGTACCGGATCGGTGACGCAGAACGGAGCCGCCGCCACCACCGTCACCAGCGCCGCCCACACCGGCGTCACCACGGTGGCCAAAGGCAGCCTGATCGTCTCCGGGACCTCTCTGCGGACATCGAGTGCGGTCGCTCTGACCGGTTCCTCGGCCGTCCTGGATCTCAGCAAGGCACGCGACACGACTCTGCGCAGGCTGCGGGTCGTCACAGGTGCGAAGATCCTCCTTCCCCGGAACTCCCCTGAGCTGACCCTCGGTTCGAGGACCGCAACAGTCTCCGGTAAGGGTCTCGCCATCGGCGGGATGCGCTTCTCCGTCAGCCGGGCCGGCGTCCACACCGTGCTGACGGCTCTCCCGTCCACCAAGACCGCACACCCGTCCTCCGCCGCGAGCGGACCGGCACCCTCCCCCGCCCGGACCGGCCGAGCGGCCACGCCCCTGGGCGCCTCCACCGGCACCATGGCGGACACCGGCAACAACGTGGGTGCTCTGTGGGGCGTCACAGGACTGGCGGGCGTCGTTCTCGCCGGCGTCGCCGCGGTCTTCGTCTTCGTGCGCGTCCGCTCGCGTCCGCGTACGTCCCCGCGTCACGCCCGCTGATCCCCGCCGCCACGGATCCCACCGGCCCGCCCATGGCTGTCAGCGCTCACCCCTTACGATGACTCCGCTTCGTACCCGCGTCAGGTCGAAGGGAGACCCGATGCCAAGGCATGCCGCGCCCGCGGCCGATGTGATAGCCGCGGCTCGGGCCGGCGATCGCGACGCCCTGGAAGAGCTCAGCTCCCGGACGCTTCCGCTGGTCTACAGCGTCGCGGCGCGTGCGCACCCGTACCGCGACGACGTCGACGACATCGTCCAGGAGACGATGATGCGCATCCTGCGCGGCATCGGGGGACTGGAGCGCCCGGAGGCGTTCCGGTCCTGGGTGATCACCATCACCGTGAACGAGGTCCGCGACCACATCCGCGGGCGCGGCAGGAGCGAGACGACGGGAGCGGCGTTCGACGCGGCCGAGCACCGGCCCGACCCGGCCGCCGACTTCGCCGAGGGGGTCCTCCTCGACCTCCGGCTGTCCGGGCAGCGCGAGGAGTCCGTGCGCGCGACCCGTTGGCTCGACGAGGACGACCGGGAGCTGCTGTCCCTGTGGTGGCTGGAGACGGCCGGCCGGCTCGCCCGGGCCGAGCTCGCCTCCGCGCTGGACATGACCGGCCATCAAGCGGCGGTACGGGTGCAACGCATGAAGGAGCGCCTGCACACCTCCCGCGTCATCGTCCGGGCCCTCGCGGCCAGGCCCGCCTGCGGGGAACTGACCCGGCTGACCCGGGACTGGAACGGGGCCCCCAGCGGCCTGTGGCGCAAACGCCTCGGCCGCCATGTGCGGCAGTGCCCGCGGTGCGTGCGCCACGAGGACGGCATGCTGGCCCCGGAAGGACTGCTGGCGCCCCTGGCCCTCCTGCCCGTGCCGGCGGCACTGCTGGCCTGGCGCCCGTGGCTGTCCGCGGGAACGCACGCCGCGGCGGCCGGCCATGCCGGCACCACGGCCACTTCGGGCAGCGCGGGTTCCGCGACGGCGGGGACCGCGGGGACCGCAGGGACGGGCCTCACCGCGAAGGCCGTGGTGGCGGCGGCGAGTGCGCTGCTCGCCGTGGGCGGTGGCGTGCTCGTGCACACGGCCCCATGGTCCAGCCCGTCGGCACGTCCGGCCACCGCCCCGACGGCCTCAGGCCCGGCACCCGCGCCTTCGCTCACCGCATCCGCATCCCCATCCGCCTCCCCATCGGCATCCGCATCACCGTCACGACCGGCACCGGTACCGGGCTCCGCCGTATCGCATCCCTCGCCAGGGCCGCGGTACGGGTCCGTGGTCGACACCGTGGACAGCGCGCCACCGCCGAACCGGCCGCCCGCCGCATTGCCCCACCGCCCGCAGACCACGGTGACGATGACGGGGCTCAAGAAGCACCTGGACGGCTATCAGCTCGTCCACCGCGGGGACACGGTGGTACTGCGCGGGAAGGGCTATTTCACCGTCCACTGGGACGTGATGTACGGGCTGCGCCCCGGGCTGCTGACCATGCCCTCGTGGACCGGACTGCGAGGAAGGCTGTTCCACGTGGCCTCGGGCGGCGGCCACCGCATGGACGACCGTCAGCCGGGCGCGCCCGCCGGCGGCACCTGGATGGGCAACCGGCAGCAAGGACTGATCGTCCTGCCGCCGGGAGCCCAGCAGATGTGGCAGAACGAGTACTACTACCTCGACGGCAGCGTCACACTCCACCTCAACGAAACCCAGGCCGACTACAACCTCGACGTCCTGCACTCCTCCTGGCAGGAGACAGCCGACGACATCGCCCGTCCCCCGGTCCCGGACTCCGCCGACCGCGAACGGTACGGACTCGTGCGCGACACCGGCCGCGACGACGCCCCCGTACCGCAGTACGCCACCCGCACCACGCCGACCGACGCGGGCACCGTGCCCCAGCGCTCCGCAGTGTCCTGACCATGTCCGCGCCGTAAGGACCCGGCGTGCGGCGGCTCAGGTGGGGCGGGGCTCGCGCTCCGACTTCGCCCGGACCGTGTCGATGACCGCTTGGACGGCCGTCACGAAGTTCTGGGGGTCGTCCAGGCTCACGAACCGTGGTGCGACCCGCGCGATGTTGGGGTACTCGTCGGGCGGCAGCGTGAGGTAGTCGGTCTTCCAGGCGTGCAGATCGGCGTCCCGGAGCTCCGGGGACAGCGCGGCCAGGCTCGCGTCCATGGCGCTGTAGGCCAGCACCAGGTCGGCGAAGACCCGGTAGTAGAGGGCTGCTTCCGCGTCGTCGAGGCCGGCCCGGCGCATGCAGTCCAGTTTGCGTTCCACCGACCGGAACTCGTTCTTCCGCCGTGCGGTGCGCGCGGCGGCCAGGGCCCCCACCCGGGGATGGCGGAGAAACGCCTCATGGATGTGGATCGCGATCTCCATGAGGTCGTGGGCCCAGTCGTCCGTGGGCGGCGGGGTGTTGGCCAGGGCCTCCTCGTGCAGGGCGTCGATGAGTGCCAGCAACAGTTCGTCCTTGTTGCGGAAGTGCCGGTAGATCGCCGTCGGATGGGCGGACAGCTCACGGCCGAGGGCCTGGAACGTCAGCTTCTCCATACCGGAGGAGTCCGCGACCCGGAACGCCGCCTGGACGATCAGCTCCTGGCTCAGGGTGCCTCGCGGCAGCCGGCTCCGGCTCGCCCTCTTCGTCGTCCTGGCGCTGCTGTCGGTCATGCTTCCTTCCCCACGTCGATCGCTCCCATGATCGCGCACCCGGCCATGGCGTCAGCCGGCCACCGCCGAACCGTCCGCGCGCGGATCGGTGGCCGCCGCCAGGTGCGGTCGGCCGTCCCCGGCGACTCGCCGGACCAACTGGCCGTGGCCCACTCCGTCGTCGTGCGCGCCGAGCGACCGGACGGTGAAGCCCGCCCCCTCGATCGCGTGGACGCCGGCGGCAGGGACGTCCCGCTCGGTGCTGACGACGCCCGCGCCGGTCGTCACCCCCGCCTCCATGGCTCCGAGGACCCAGCGTGGCACCGACACGGCGTGTTCGGGAGAGGAACCGGCGGCCAGGTGCAGGGCCATGTGCGTGTGCACCTGGGGTTGCGCGCGTCCGCCCATCGCGCCGTGCGCGCCGACGAGTTCGCCCCCTTCGCGGACCAGGACCGGCATGAGCGTGTGCAGCGGCCGCTTCCCGCCGGCCAGTCGGTTGGGCGAGGCGGGGTCGAGGGAGAACGAGGCGCCCCGGTTGTGCAGGACGATCCCGGTGCCGGGGTCGAGCAGGCCGGCGCCGAAGCCGTGGAAGACGCTCTGGATCAGGGAGACCCAGGTGCCGTCCGCGTCGGCCACCACCACCGCCACGGTGTCACCGGTCGCCTTGCGCCGGCCGAGCAGGTCGACCGCCGTGCCCGACAGGGCGTGCTCGGCGATGCGCCGCGCGTACGCGTCGGACAGCAGCTGGTCGACGGGGGCGCTGCTCCACTCCGGGTCGGCGCAGTGGCGGTCACGGTCGCCGGCGGTCCAGGCGAGTACGGAGGCGACCACGCCGGCGTCGCGGCCGAGCGGGTCGAGCGGCCCGCGGACGGTGCGGGCGACGTCGAGTGCCTTGAGGCCCTGGAGGAAGTAGAGGCCCTGCGAGTTCGCACCGGCCGACAGGTACTCGACACCGTCGTACTCCGCGGCGAGCGCCGGCGAGAGCTCCACGGTGTGTGCGGCGAAGTCCTCCTCCGTCATCGCGGATCCCCCGGCCGCGAGCAGCTTCACCAGGCTCGCGCCCACCTCTCCGCCGTACATCGCGGCGGGGCCGTCCGAGCCGATCCGGGCCAGGGAGCGGGCGAGGTGGGGCTGGCGCAGCGTCTGTCCGGCCGCGAGGACCTCGCCGTCGGCGAAGAACACGCCGCGCATACCGGGATCGCGCGCCAGGTTGCCGCTCTCGCGGGCGAGGTCCTGGGCCAGTCCGGACGCCACGGGCACCCCCTCACGGGCCGCGGCCTCGGCGGGCGCGAGCGCCGCGGCGAGCGGACGGCTGCCCCAGGTCTCGGCGAGGACGCCCCACCCGGCGACCGCGCCGGGAACGGTCACCGGCAGGGCGCCGAGCACGGGCATCAGGTCGTACGCCGCCGTCAACGACGCCACGTCGACCGCGCGCGGGGAGCGGCCGCTCGCGTTGACGAAGCGGATGTCGCCGTCCCGGGTGCCCACCAGTGCCAGCAGATCGCCGCCGACCGAGCACTGGTTGGGGTACACCACCGTCAGCATGGCGGCGGCGGCGAGCGCCGCGTCGACCGCGTTGCCGCCACCGCGCAGGACCTCGGCGGCCACCTCGCTCGCCGCGGCGTGGGGCGTCGCGACGGCCCATTCCCCGCCCCTCGCGGCGAGCTGACGTTCGGTGAGTGCGGACATCGTTCCCTTTCCGGGCCCAAGGACATGAGTGCGCCGACGGCAGTGCGCCGACGGCCACCCGCGGTGCGCCTTGTTTAACTCCCGTGTTACCTGGAGCTTGTTGACAGTCCGAGAGCGCCGGGCCTAGCTTCCCTGTCATAGTCAACGTCGTCGACTATGACACTGACTAAATCGCCGCGCAACAGCGCGAACTCTCAAAGGGGTTCGGTAAATGGCCTGGTCGCTCTCCTTCTCCCGCCGATCGGTGCCCGTGCTGGCCGGTGCCACCGCGGCGGCCGCCCTGGTCCTCGCCGGCTGCTCCGGCAGCTCCGGCGACACCGACGCCGCCGCGAAGCCGGCGTCGGTCAAGGTGCCCTCGGGCGCGCTCGTGAAGAGCGGTCAGATCACCTACTGCTCGGACATCAGCGCACCGCCGCTGACGTACTACGACGCCGCGCAGAAGCCGGTGGGAGCCGAGATCGAACTCGGGGACGCGCTGGCCGCCGAGCTCGGGGTCCGTGCGAACTGGGCCAACACCAGCTTCAACGGGATCATCCCGGCGCTCCAGGCCAAGCAGTGCGACGCGATCGTCAGCCAGCTCTACATCAAGCCGGAGCGGGAGAAGGTCGTCGACTTCGTCCCGTACATGTACGCCTCCAACACCCTCGTCGTGGCCGAGAAGAACGCCAAGACGATCAAGAGCGCGGACGACCTGTGCGGCAAGAAGGCGGCCGGACAGACGGGCACGACCGTCGTCGAGTACCTCACCGACCAGTCCAAGAAGTGCGCGGCGGCCGGGAAGCCGAAGATCGACGTGCGGCAGTTCACCAAGGACAGCGACGCCCTCCAGCAACTGCGCCTCGGACTGGTGGACGCCTACGGCACGACGCTGGAGACCGCCGCGTATGTGCAGAAGCAGCAGCCGGGCACGTTCAGCCTCGTCGGCGAACCGTTCAACCGCATCAAGGTGGGAGCCGCGACCCGCAAGGACGACGCGTCCCTGCACGACGCGCTCACGAAGGCGCTGGCAGCCGTACGCAAGAGCGGCACGTACGACGCGATCCTCAAGAAGTGGAACCTGTCCGGCGACGACATCGCCCACTGATTCCACGGCAGGCGCGCAGAGAGAAGACGACGTGACCCACGCAACCGTGCTCGCCGACGCGGGGCAGCCGGCCGGCTTCGACTGGCCGTTCTTCTGGCACTACCTGTTCTCGCCCTCCGGGGTGTTCCTCGACGGGCTCTGGCGCACCGTCTACATATCGGTGATCGCCCAACTGCTCGGTGTGCTCCTCGGGTTCGCCGTCGCCCTGGCCCAGCGCAGCCGCTTCGCCCCGCTGCGCTGGGGCGGGCGGACCTATGTCTGGCTGATCCGCGGCACCCCCCTGCTCGTCCAGCTCGTCCTCGTCTACAACGGCCTCGCTGCCGCGGGCATCTACCGCTTCGGGGACCTCCAGGTCGGCGGGCTCGTGTTCCTCGGCGTCGTACAGGCGGCCATTCTGACGCTCGCCGTGAACGAGGCGGCGTACATGGCGGAGATCTTCCGCGCGGCCCTCGACGCCATCGATCCCGGGCAGGCGGAGGCGGCGCAGGCGCTGGGCATGACCCCGGCGATGACCATGCGGGTCGTGCTGCTGCCGCAGGCGGTCCGGATCATCGTTCCGCCGCTGGGCAACGAGTTCAACCTGATGATGAAGTCGACGTCCCTGCTGTCGGTCATCGGCCTCCAGGAGATGTTCCTGACCGCGCAGTCGATCAACTCGGCGACCTTCAAGACCTTCGAGATCTTCCTGGTCGTCGCCTGCTACTACCTCGCGCTGACGACGGTGTGGTCGTTCGTCCAGCGGTTCATCGAGCGCAGGCTCGCGGATCCCGGGCAGGTGATCGCCACGCCCTCGCTGCGGGAGCGGCTCGCCGGTGGCGGCCTGGGCCGAGGCACCGCCGGCCGCGAGGGCGCCACGCTCGTAGGCAAGGAGAGCCACTGACATGGAAGCGATCACGAGTCCGGCCGACGCGTCGGCGGTGATGTCGGCGCGCGGGGTGGTCAAGCGCTTCGGTGACGTGCGGGTGCTGAACGGTATCTCCATGGACGTGCGGGCCCGCGAGGTCGTGGTCATGGTGGGGCCGTCCGGGTCCGGCAAGACCACGTTCCTGCGCTGCCTCAACCACCTCGAACGCATCGACGAGGGCGAGATCCTCATCCACGGCCGGCCCGTCGGCTACCGGCCGCGGGTCTCCCCCTCCGGTCGGCCGGTGGAGGAGCGGCCGAAGGTGGTGGCCGAACGCCGCCGCAACATCGGCTTCGTCTTCCAGCGCTTCAACCTCTTTCCCCATCTGACCGCGCTCGACAACGTGGCCGTCGCGCCGACGAAGGTCCTCGGCACGCCGAAGGCCGAGGCCAGGGAGCAGGCACGGCAGCTGCTGACGAGGGTGGGCCTCGGGCACAAGGCGTCGTCGCGGCCGTCGGCCCTGTCCGGCGGCCAGCAGCAGCGCGTCGCCATCGCCCGCGCCCTCGCCATGCAGCCGGAGTTGATGCTCTTCGACGAACCGACGAGCGCCCTCGACCCCGAGATGGTCGGCGAGGTCATCGCCGTGATGAAGGAACTCGTCGACGACGGCATGACGATGATCGTCGTCACGCACGAGATGGGTTTCGCCCGCTCGGCCGCGGACCGGCTGATCATGTTCGACCAGGGGGCCGTCCTGGAGGAAGGCCCCCCTGAGAAGCTCATGACCGACCCCGCCCACGACCGCACACGGGCCTTCCTGCGCCGTATCAACGAGGGCGACTGAGCGAGCGCGGACGAGGGGACTCAGCGAAGTTCGTCCGCGTAACGGTCCGTTCCCGGCACCGTGGGGATGAACGGAGCGACGAACTGCACGGCACCGAGGCCGGAAGCATCCACTGCCGTGTCCAGGTCCGCGAAGTGGTCCCGCCAGGTCTCCCGGGGATCCAGCTGGAGGAACCACAGCAGAGTCAGCCGGGTCCCGACTCCCTCGACCTGCTTGACGTAGGTCATCCGGTCCAGGGGCAGCGGCGTCGGCGCGAAGACGGTCACCATGGCCGCCGGAGAGCCGGCCAGCCGCTTGGGAAGGTGGTCGTCGCGCAGCCACGCGAGCAGGTCCCCGCGCTCGCCGGGGGACCTTGCGTCGATGACCTGGACGACGAGCCCGGCGTAGGGGTGGTCCAGGGCGTGGATGTCACGGGGACCTTGGTCACCGTCGCGGTAGAGGGTCACGACGTGGTCCTGGAACGCGGTGAAGACGTGCGTACGGTCCTGGAAGACCCTGTGGTCGCGGTTGAGCCGCTTGTTGATGCCGACGGTCCACCGCATGTGGTCGGCGTAGCGGCCGGCGGTCATCCAGTAGACGGATATGTAGCACCCTGCCGTCACGGGCTGTGCGACGGCTGAGGTCTCGGGGTAGCGCAGGAGCTGGAGGTCCCGGGTGGCGACCCAGCGGCGGCCCGCGTACATCCACGGCATGGCCATCGCGCCGGCAATGAAGTGATCGTCTTCGTACCAGCGATTGTACTGGCGTTCGTGGCCCGGGTGTGGCTCGACCATGGTGATCAGCGCATGGCCGAGGTCGGCTCCGTACGGGCCGACGGCGGCCAGTTCCCCGTACATGCGGCTGCGGGTCTCGTCCGTGTGCGTCGCGTCCTCTGTCATGCGTCCGGTGTACCTGACTGGACGTCAGATTTGGAGAGGGATTCCGCACCTTCGGGGGAACCCGTCGTCACTGCGGGTGTCCTCGCCCATGTCGGCCCCCTTCCGTCCTCCGCCGGTCGCCCATACCCTGACGCCCCGTCAGATGAACCGCCATACCCCGGAGGCTCCGATGTCACTGCTCACGGGCAAGACCGTCGTCGTGTCGGGAGTCGGCGCCGGGCTCGGTCACCAGGTCGCGTCGGCGGTCGTACGCGACGGCGGGAACGCGGTGCTCGGGGCGCGCACGGAGGCCAACCTCGCCAAGAGCGCGGCCGAGATCGATCCGGACGGGGCGCACACGGCGTACCGGTCGACGGACATCACCGACGAGCGGCAGTGCGTCGCGCTGGCGGAGCTGGGGGTGGAGCGCTTCGGGCGGATCGACGCGGTGGTCCATGTGGCCGCCTGGGACAGCTACTTCGGCGGTCTGGAGGAAGCGGACTTCGCCACCTGGCAGTCGGTGATCGACGTGAACCTGCTGGGCTCGCTGCGGATGACCCGGGCCTGCCTGCCGGCGCTCAAGAGGGCAGGCGGGTCGGTGGTGTTCATCGGTACGCAGTCCGCCGTGGCCGCCCCGACACAGGTCTCGCAGGCGGCGTACGCGGCCTCGAAGGGCGCGCTGACGAGCGCGATGTACTCGCTGGCGCGCGAGCTCGGGCCGCACCGGATCCGGGTCAACACCGTGCTGCCGGGCTGGATGTGGGGGCCGCCGGTGCAGGCGTTCGTGCAGTTCACGGCGCAGACGGAGAAGGTGCCGGAGGACGACGTACGGAAGCGGCTGACCTCGCGCATGGCACTGCCCGATCTCGCCACCGACGGCGATGTGGCGGATGCGGCCGTGTTCCTGGCGTCGGATCGGGCGCGGGCGATCACCGGACAGTCCTTGCTGGTCAACGCCGGGGAGCTGATGCGATGAGTTCATATAGCTGAACCAGAACCATCATCACGAATACTTTTACCTCCCCTTGACCTTACGCTCACTTGTCGTGTTCACGTGACACCGCACACGATGAGCGCCGGGTCGACCCCCCTGGGAGGCGTACATGAACGGTCTCGACTGGGCCGTGCTCATCGGTTACTTCGGCGTGATGGTGGCGATCGGCGTCTGGTCGCACAAGCGGGTGGACGACGTCAGCGACTTCTTCACGGCCGGCGGCAAGATGCCGTGGTGGCTGTCGGGCATCTCGCACCACATGTCCGGCTACAGCGCGGTGATGTTCACGGGCTACGCGGGCATCGCCTACACCTACGGGGTGACATCCTTCGTCACCTGGTCCTTCCCGATCGCGCTGGGCGTCGCCATCGGCTCGAAGCTGTTCGCGCCGCGCGTCAACCGGCTGCGCTCACGGCTGCACGTGGCCTCCCCCCTGGAGTACCTCAAGAACCGCTACGACCTGAAGACCCAGCAGGCCCTCGTCTGGTCGGGCATGCTGCTGAAGATCGTGGACGTGGGCGCCAAGTGGGCGGCGATCGCGACCCTGTTGTCGGTGTTCACCGGGCTGTCCCTGAACCAGGGCATCCTCATCACCGGCGCGATCACCGCGGTCTACTGCACGATCGGCGGTCTGTGGGCGGACGCGCTGACCGAACTGGGCCAGTTCGTCATCCAGTTGCTGGCCGGTGTCACGATGTTCGTCACCGTCGTCCTCAAGCTGAACGACAAGGGCATCGGCTTCTTCGGCGCCTGGGACGAGCCGGCCCTGCACGGCCACGGAAAGCCCCTGGTCGGCCCGTACGGCACGGTCTTCCTCCTCGCGTTCCTGTTCATCAAGCTCTTCGAGTACAACGGCGGCATGCTCAACCAGGCCCAGCGCTACATGGCGACGGGCAGCCCGCGGGAGGCCGAGCGCTCGGCCCGGCTGTCCGCGGTGCTGTGGCTGATCTGGCCCGTGGTGCTGTTCTTCCCCATGTGGATGTCGCCGCTGCTGGTCCACGCGCAGAAGCCGGACGGCTCCGACTCCTACGGCCTGATGACCGAACAGCTCATCCCCCACGGTCTGTTGGGCCTGGTCATCGTCGGCTTCTTCTCGCACACGATGGCCATGTGCTCCTCCGACGCCAACGCGATCGCGGCCGTCTTCACCCGCGACGTGGCGCCGGTGATCTCGCAGCGGGCCCGTGAGTGGGGCCGGCGCTCCGGTCTGATCGCCGCCCGGGTCACCACCGTGATCTTCCTCGGTCTGTCGATGTCGGTGGCGACGCAGGTCAATTCGCCGACGTTCAAGGACATCATCACCGTGGTCATCAAATGGGTCGCCGGCCTGATGGGCCCGATCGCGATCCCGATGATGCTGGGCCTGCTGCGCCCGTTCCGCCGCTCCGGCCCGACCGCCGCGCTCACCAGCTGGTCGATGGGTCTGCTCGCCTTCTGGCTGGTCAACTACCCGATCAACTGGAACGTCAAGGGCGGAGTCCCGCTGCAGTACCAGGTCTCGGTCCCCCTGGCCGTCTCCCTCGTGCTCTACATCCTCATCGGCTACCTCAAGCCCGAGGACACCCCGGCCCGCCTCGCCATCATCGACCGCGTCAACACGGACGACGACGGTACGGCGGCGGCGGCCGTACCCGCTCCGGCGGAACCGGCGGAGCGTACGCCGGTCAAGGACTGATCCTCCGCGCACCGAAAGGGGCGGGCACCCGGTGGTTCCGGTGCCCGCCCCGACTTCCCTCCCTGTGCGGCGCGTTACGGCGCGGCGTCCAGCAGGGTCATGCCGACGAACTGCGTGCCCCGGCCGCAGTGCACGAACCCGAGGTACGCGCCGCCGCGACGGGTTGGTGGGGTCGAAACCGGTGTCCAGAACGCCGAGGATCATCCCCCGGCCGGCGTTCTTCTGCCCCCCGGGGATCTTCGAGTACAGCCCGCCCTTGTTCTTCAGCCCGAGGAAGGCGGCGGTGTCGGGCGGCGCGACGGCACCCGGTGTGCGCGACAGCGCGGTCGCCTGCCCGGCCGTCAGCTTCGCCGAGAACCCCGCACGGCCCGCGTGCCGGTGTCGAGCCGCTCGCCGGGCTCGGGCGCGGTCTTCGGCGCCGTGGACACGGGCTGGTCGGCGAGCTGGACGAAGTAGGTGCCGTCGGTGCCTTAAGGAGTGGTCGGTTCCCCGAGATCGACGTCATCCTGTGGCGGATGGGACTGCTGAGGAAAGGAGAGTTGACGATGAGTCAGAAATCGCACACACCCGAGGACGACCTCCGCTTCTACCTCCAGGAGGCCCGGGACGCACTCCTCTGGAAGCTCGAAGGTCTTTCCGAGTACGACATCCGGCGCCCCCTGACCCCGACCGGCACCAACCTCCTGGGACTGGTCAAGCATGTCACCGGTGCCGAACTCGGCTACCTGGGCGACACGTTCGGCCGCCCCTTCGGTGGGACGCGCCCCTGGATGGCGGCCGATGCTGAGGTGAACTCGGACATGTGGGCCACCGCCGACGAGTCACGGGAGCGGATCGTCGCCGACTACCGCCAGGTGTGGGCGCACTCCGAGGCGACCATACGGTCGCTGCCCCTGGACACGGTCGGCAAGGTGCCCTGGTGGCCGGACGGCAGGGACGAGATCACCCTCCTGCATGCCCTGGTCCGAGTGATCGCCGACACCCAACGGCACGCGGGACAGGCGGACATCCTGCGGGAGCACCTGGACGGCTCAGCAGGCATGCAGAAGCACAACACAAGCCTGCCGAAGGTCGACGAACAGTGGTGGAAGGAGCACCGGGACCGCCTGGAGAACGCAGCACGGGAGGCCCAGGCCCGCGAGGAGCGACCGTAGCGGTACGGGTACGTCCACGCCGGCGGGCGTCAGGCGCGTGGGTAGCGGGTGAGCCAGCCCGGTGAGGATCCGGCCGGCCCGTGCAGCGCGGGGCCCTGGGTCATCTCCATGGCGAAGTCGTCGGCGAGTTCCAGGAGGGTGGGCCGCCCTTCGAGCTCGGCCAGCCAGGCGGGCGGCAGCGCGGTCTCCCCGTGCAGCGCCCCGAGCAGCCCGCCGGTCAGCGCGCCGGTAGCCCCCGACGGGCCGTCTTGGTTCACGGCGAGACAGAGCCCGTGCCGTACGTCCTCCCCCACCAGCGCGCAGTACACGGCTGCGGCCAGCGCCCCCTCCGCCGTACGGTCCCCGGCGAGTTCGGCGACCCGCGTGGGCGTGGGCATGCCCTGCCGCACGGCGCCCAGGGCGTGCTGGAGGGCGCCCGAGACCGACTCGTGGCCCGGTCGCGCCGAGAGCAGCGCGAGCGCCTGCTGAACGGCCGCGTCGAGGGTCTCCCCGCGGGCCAGCCCGTGCACGATGACGGCGTACGCCCCGGCCGACAGATAGGCCATGGGGTGGCCGTGGGTCTGCGCGGCGCACTCCACGGCGAGCTGCACCACGAGCTGCGGCTCCCAGCCCACGAGCAGTCCGAAGGGCGCCGACCGGGCGACGGCCTCCGGTCCGACCTCCCCGGGGTTCTTGGGCGCGTCCAGGGTCCCCATGTTCTCGTCCCCGAACCCGATCAGCAGCGGCCGGCTGGGATCCCGCCGGGCGTAGAGCCACTCCTCGCGTGCCAGCCACCCGTCCTCCTTGCGCCGCTCGTCCGGCCCCCAGTCCCGCTGGGTGGCCGCCCACCGCAGATAGGCGCGATGCAGATCGGTGGGCGGATGCCAGGCGCCGGTGTCCCTGCGCACCTGTGCGCGTATCAGCCCGTCGACGGTGAAAAGGGTGAGCTGGGTGAGATGGGTGACGGCGCCACGGCGGCCGTAGGAGAACGCGAGATCGACGATGCCCTCGACCCCGTACTGCTCCCGGATCCCCTCCACGTCGAGCTCGTCGACCGGCGCCCCCAGCGCGTCCCCGACCGCGGAACCCAGCAGCGTCCCGCGCACCCGGCTACGGAAATCCTGCTGTTCCACCCGGCCCCAGACGGCCCCGGCTGTCACACCCACCAAGACCTCCCCGACGGCAACGCCCGACACGACAGTTCGCCACTGTAATCGAACGGGGACGGTCGGTTCAGGGGGTGATATGGCCTACCTCAGCCGGTCGCGGGCGGCCCTCGCCGCTGTCGTGAGGTCCGCAGGCGGCGGCGGAAGGACTCCTCCTTCGTGTGTGAGGGAGTCCCGGGCCGCCGCCTCCAGGGTCTTCACCAGGAGGTCCAGGAGCGGCCCGTCCGGTGGGGCCGTGGCGAGAAGGTCCCGGCAGCGGGAGAACGCCGAGGCCGCCTCCGAGCGGTCGCCCAGCGCGCCGAGGGCGATGCCTCGGATGGCGTGGGCCACGAGGTGGCCGGGCTCCAGGGCGAGGAGCCGGTCCGCGTCCGCGATCACCCGCTCGTGGGCGCCGCGCGCCGCGTGGACGAGGGTCCGCTGGAGGAGGGCCCAGGCGTACGCCGGGTTCAGTTCCAGCGCCCGGTCGAGAGCCGTGAGCGCCTCCTCGTGGCGGGCCAGGTTCAGCAGCGACGCGCCCCGGCTCGCGTGGGCCGACGTGTAGTCGGGGTCGATGGTCAGGGCGCGGTCGTAGTCGGCGAGGGCCTCGGTGTCGCGGCCCGCCGCCCGGAGCGCGTCGCCGCGCTCGCAGTGGCCCCAGCCCCAGTCCGGCCAGAGGGTCAACGCACGGTCCAGGTCGGCCAGTTGGCGGGTGTGGTCGCCCAGGCTCCGCCAGACGCGGGCCCTGCGGCCCAGCGCCCACGCGTAGTCCGGTTTCAGCTCCAGGGCACGGTCGAAGTCGGCGAGGGCCGCGGCCGGGTCGCCGTGGCGTTCGTGTGCCGCGCCGCGGGAGGCCCAGCCGAAGTCACTGGCCGGATCGAGCCTGAGCCCCTCGTCGAGGTCCCGGATCGCCTCGTCGTGGTGGCGCAGGATGCGGTGGTACTCGCCGCGCAGGATGTGGTTGTAGGCATTGGAGGGCTCCAACCGCACGACCTCGTCGAGGACTTGGAGCGCGGCCTCGTGGTCGCCGGTCGCGCCCGCCAGGGTCACCGCCCTCGCGCGATGCGCCCGTACCAGGCCGGGGTCCGCCGCCAGGGCGCGGTCGTAGTCCGCCAGGGCCTGCTCGTACGCGCCGGACCGGGACAGGGCGTCGCCTCGGAGCGCCCACGCCTTCGCCCGCCAGGGTTCCGCTCCCCCGGCGCGGTTCAGGAGCAGGGCGAGAAGGGCGGCCTGTCCGCCCTCGGCGAGCGCCCGGTCCAGGTCCTGCCCCCAAGCCCGGACCGTCTCCGCGCCCGCGTCCTCGCCGGCGTCGGTCAGCAGCCGGACCCAGCGGCGCAGGACCTCGTCCCCGTGGTCGGCGACGTGGACGAGGTCTTCCAGGACGGCGGGCAGCGCGGTGCGGGGGGTGGCGCACAGGGAGTGGTAGGACTCCGCGAGCCGGAGGTCCCGCCAGGTCTCGTCGGGCCGGAACTCGCCGGGTTCCAGGCCGGTTTCGGCCTCTGTCCGCCACCCGGCGAAGGCCTGCGCGAGACGGGCGTGACGGTCCGTCCAGGTGCGCGGCGACCGTCTGCGCAGCAGGCGCAGTATCGGCGTCCGTACGACGTCGTGGTACCGGGTGCGCTCGCCGCGCTCGTCGACGAAGGGCAGATCCCGCAGCCAGCCGTAGAGGGTGTCGGCGTCCCGTTCGTCGCACTCGACGACGGCCCGGAAGACGTCGGCGTCCAGCCAGCGGGGCAGGGCGCAGGCCAGCGCGACACCCCTGCGGGCCGGGTCCCGTTCCCACTTCAGGAACCGTTCCACCGCGTCCGCGCTGGGATCTCCCACGTCGTCCGGGTCGCCGGGGCGGGCCTGGGCGAGAGTGGAGACCAGGACCGGGAGGCCGCCGGTGAGGCGCAGCACCTCGGCGACGACGGGTTCGGCCACCACGCCCCGGTCGGCGAGCAGACCGCGCGCCTCCGCCTCGGTGAAGGGGGCGAGGGGCAGATCCGTCATGAAGTCGGCGAAGCCGCCCCAGCGGGCGGTGTCGAAGGGGCGCTGCCCTGCGGTCACCACGACGACCGTGGCCGGCAGGGCGCCGTACCGGTCGCTGGTCATCATGTCGTGCAGCCAGCCGTCGAGGAACGGGCCGGTCCGCTCGTAGGTGTCGAAGAAGAGGACGATCCAGGGCGCGGCGGAGGCGGCCTCGGCGAGCTCGGCCAGGAGGACCGGAGTCAGCACCCGCTCCGGCGCCAGGACCAGCTGCACGTCCTCCTGGTCGCGGAAGCGGGCGCTGAGGCCCGCCCTCAACCGCTCGGCACCCTGGGCGAGCCGGCCGGCGTCGAGGACTCCCGCGAACGCCCCCACACCGGGCACCATGCCGAGCCCGACCAGTCCCGCGCGCGCCAGCGCCACGCTTCCCGCCGAGGGTTCCTCGGGTTCGGGGCCGACCACGGCGACGGTCGCCTCCGCCTCGTGCCGGCGCTCCCGGTACGTGGCGAGCAGCCGCTCCAGTTCCTTCAACCGCCTTCCCTGCGCGCCGAGTTGGGCGGCAATGGCGGCCAGCGCCTCCGGCACACCGCCCGCGCCCTCGTCGACGTACGCCGTCAGCGCCCCGCGCTCGCGGGCGATCTGCTCCAACTCCCGTACGAGGAAGGTCTTTCCGATGCCCGCGTGGCCGTGCACATGGAAGAGGAAGCGGTGCCGCTCGTCCTCCGGCGGCAGGTCGAAGTTCTCCCGGAAGGCGGCCCGTTCGGCGCCCCGGCCGACGAAGCCCGCCCGTCTGCGGCGCGCGATCAGCTCATGCATCGAAGGGCGTCTCGACGCCATCCAGACCCTCCCGGTAGCCGGTCCCACCACTTCACAGGGAGGATGGCTGTCATGTCCACCAACACAGCTACCGGGACCACAGTCACCACAACCCCCCACGACCGCGCGCTGACCCTCACGGCCGCGTTGCTCACCGCCGGTGTCGCCCTCTACATCGCGCTCGTCGCCTTCGGGAACATCACCGACTTCGGCACCAACCAGGCGTTCGTGCAGCACGTCCTGGCCATGGACACCACCTTCAAGGACGACGACCTGATGTGGCGGGCCATCACCAGCAAGGGCCTGCAGAACACCGCCTACGTGCTCATCATCGTCTGGGAGACCCTCGCCGCGCTCGTCCTCGGGTACGGCACCTGGCTCTGGGCGCGCCGGGACTTCGCACGGGCCCGCAGTGTCTCCACGTACGGCCTGCTCATGCTGTTGCTGCTCTTCGGTGCCGGGTTCATCGCGATCGGCGGTGAGTGGTTCTCCATGTGGCAGTCGAAGACCTGGAACGGACTGGACGCGGCGCTGCGGGTGTTCGTGTTCGCCGGGATCTCGCTGGTCGTGGTCGTGCTGAGCGACCGACGCGGCAGCGGCACCGACTGACCGACCCCGGAGTTACCCGACCACCGCGACCTTCGTCCCCGCCGTCCCGAACGTCCACAGCGCAGCGCCGTCCGCCGTCCGCATCCGGATGCCGCCGGTCGCGGTGTTCGACGCGGGCGGCGGGGACGAGCCGTCGACGGCGTTGGAGAAGGCGATGTTGACGCCCGACCTGGCGGAGAAGTACACGATGTGCTCGACCTTCACACCGTCCGAGCCGGTCAGCGGACCCGCGGCGCGGGTGCCGACCGTGTAGGTGCCGGGGGCGGGACTCACCGTCCCCGGCCATACGGCGAAGGTGCGGCGGGCCGCGTCGCTCGCGTCGACCAGCCACACCGTCTTCCGCGAGAGGGAGTAGACGATACGGCGCCCGGTGCCGGAGCCGTCCGGCACCGCGGCCGGCGCCTTCGGCTTCGTGGCGCCCGCGTGCGCGCCCGCCGACGCCGACGCGCTCGGCCGTGCGGCGGCCGCGCGCGGCTTGGTTCCCTTGTCGGCCTGCACGGCCAGGACGGCGACAGCGGCGATCGCTCCCGCCGTGAGACCGGTCACCCAGACCTTCGGGGCTGGCACGGCACGTATCTCCTCAGCTAAGGATCCCCGGCGGACGGGGGTCCGATCATCGTACTCACTCCAGCACGGGCAGAAGTTCCGGCAGATGCCCGTCCGAGGCCCGGGCCGCACGCTGCCGCTCCTCCGTGACCTCGCCGTACAGAGTGGTGCGCGGGCGGGCCGGCCGCCCCGCCGCGTCCGCCACCGCGATCAGGTCCTTGACCGACTTGTACGAGCCGTAGGAGGAGCCCGCCATCCGCGAGATGGTCTCCTCCATCAGGGTCCCGCCGAGGTCGTTGGCTCCCGAGCGCAGCATCTCCGCCGCCCCCTCCGTGCCCAGCTTCACCCAGCTGGTCTGGATGTTCGGGATGTACGGGTGCAGCAGGAGCCGCGCCATCGCCGTCACGGCGCGGTTGTCACGGGTGCTCGGGCCCGGGCGGGCGATGCCGGCCAGGTAGACGGGCGCGTTGGTGTGGATGAAGGGCAGGGTCACGAACTCGGTGATGCCGCCGGTCCGCTGCTGGATACGGGCCAGGGTGCGCAGATGGCCCAGCCAGTGCCGGGGCTGGTCGACATGGCCGTACATCATCGTGGAGGTCGACGGGATGCCGACCTCGTGCGCCGTCGTGATCACCTCGATCCAGGTCGCCGTCGGCAGCTTGCCCTTGGTGAGGACCCAGCGGACCTCGTCGTCGAGGATCTCGGCCGCGGTACCGGGGATGGAGTCCAGACCGGCCTCCTTCGCGGCGATCAGCCACTCCCGGATCGACAGGCCGGTGCGGGTCGCGCCGTTGACGACCTCCATCGGCGAGAAGGCGTGCACATGCATACCGGGGACGCGTTCCTTCACCGCCTTCGCGATGTCGAAGTACGCCGTCCCGGGCAGGTCGGGATGGATGCCGCCCTGCATGCACACCTCGACCGCGCCCACGTCCCATGCCTGCTGCGCGCGGTCCGCCACCTGGTCCAGGGAGAGGGTGTAGGCGTCCGCGTCGGTGCGGCGCTGCGCGAAGGCGCAGAAACGGCAGCCGGTGTAGCAGACGTTGGTGAAGTTGATGTTCCGGGTGACGATGTACGTCACATCGTCGCCGACCGCCGCCCGGCGCACGTCGTCGGCGATCCGGGTCAGCGCGTCCAGCGCCGGGCCGTCCGCGTGGAGCAGGGCGAGCGCCTCGGCGTCCGTCAGCCGGGTCGGGTCGTCGGCGGCGGTGCGCAGGGCCTCGCGCACATCGGTGTCGATGCGCTCGGGCACCATGCCGGGCGCCGCCGCCTCCCGCAGCTCGGCCCAGTCGCCGTACACCTCGTCGAAGTCCTCGCGCCGGTCGGACGTACGGCCCTCGGTGTCGATGGAGGCGTGCAGATCCGTGCGGCCCGACGCCACGAAGGCCTCATCCGGCTCCTGCCACGGGCGGCCCTCGACGGTCGCGTCCGGGAGGGCCAGGCCCGTCCGCGGGTCCGCCAGCGCCCGTACGTGCGGACGCAGCCGCGGGTCCAGCCAGGGCTCGCCGCGCCGCACGAACTCCGGGTACACGCAGAGACGTTCCCGCAGCTCGAACCCGGCCGCCGCGGAGCGCTCGGTGAGCTCCTCGATCTGCGGCCAGGGGCGCTCGGGGTTGACGTGGTCGATGGTCAGCGGGGAGACCCCGCCCCAGTCGTCGATGCCCGCCCCGAGCAGCCGTTCGTACTCGCCCTCGACGAGGTTCGGCGGGGCCTGGATGTTGGCGGCCGGGCCCATGACTAGGCGGGCGACGGCCACCGCGGCGACCAGTTCGTCCAGCTCCGCGTCCGGCATGCCGCGCATCGCGGTGTCCGGCTTGGCGCGGAAGTTCTGGATGATCAGTTCCTGGACGGAGTGGTAGGCGCGGGAGATCCTGCGGAGCGCGAAGAGGGACTCGGCCCGCTCCTCGTACGTCTCCCCGATCCCGATCAGGATCCCGGACGTGAAGGGGACCGAGGAACGGCCCGCGTCCTCCAGGACGCGCAGACGGACGGCGGGCTCCTTGTCGGGGGAGCCGTGGTGGGGGCCGCCGGGCTCGGACCAGAGGCGGGTGGCGGTGGTCTCCAGCATCATGCCCATGGACGGCGCGACCGGCTTGAGCCGCTGGAAGTCGGTCCAGGACAGCACCCCCGGGTTGAGGTGGGGCAGCAGGCCCGTCTCCTCCAGGATGCGGATCGATATGGCCCGGACGTAGGCGATGGTGTCGTCGTAACCGTGCGCGTCGAGCCACTCCCTGGCCTCCGGCCAGCGGTCCTCCGGCTTGTCGCCGAGGGTGATCAGGGCTTCCTTGCAGCCGAGGGCCGCGCCCTTGCGGGCGATGTCGAGGACCTCGTCCGGGGACATGAACATCCCGTGCCCCGCGCGGCGCAGCTTGCCGGGGACGGTGACGAAGGTGCAGTAGTGGCATTTGTCCCGGCACAGCCGGGTGAGGGGGATGAAGACGCTCTTCGAGTACGTGATGACGCCGGGGCGCCCCGCCTGTTCGAGGCCGGCGTCCCGTACCCGGGCGGCGCTCGCGGCGAGGTCGGTGAGGGCCTCGCCGCGAGCCTGGAGGAGGACGGCCGCTTCGGTGACGTCGAGGGACACGCCGTCACGGGCGCGTTTGAGGGCGCGACGCATGGAGTTGTCGGTGGGACCGGCGCCACCGGGGCGTTCGGTGGGACCGGTTCCGGGGGCCGCGGAAGTCGTCATTCTTTGAGCATACGTTCGGCTTGATCAGGCCAAAGTGGCGCCGGCCCTCCACCGGAACCCCGCTCGTTACACGGTGTCACTGGAGCCGCTCAGGAAGGTGCCGTACTCGTCCAGCATCCGCAGCACCTCCGGTTCCCCCGCCGGCGGCAGCTGTACGACGACCTCCTCGATGCCCAGGTCCGTGTAGTGGGCGAGCTTGCCCGGGGTCGGGAAGACGGCGTACGGGACGACCTGCAGCGCCTCCGGGTCGCGGCCCGCGTCCGCCCAGGCGGCCCGCAGCACCGGCAGGGACTCCGTCAGGCCGCGGCCCCCGATGGGGAGCCAGCCGTCGGCGTACTCGGCGATGTGCGAGAAGAGCTTGGGACCGGCCGCCCCGCCGATGAGGGTGCGGGGTCCGACGACCGGCCCGCGCGGCTTCTGGACGGGCTTGGGGTAGGCGGAGGAGGCCCGTACGCCCTGGCCGAACTCCCCCTCGTACGCCGTCGGTTCCTCCGTCCACAGCGCCCGCATCAGCGCCATCCGGTCCCGGACCAGCTCCCGCCGGGTACGCCACTCGACACCGTGGTCGGCGGCTTCCTCCACGTTCCACCCGAAGCCGAGGCCGAGGGTGAAACGGCCTCCGGAGAGATGGTCGAGGGTGGCGATCTGCTTGGCGAGGTCGATCGGGTCGTGCTGGGCGACCAGGGTGATGCCGGTGCCGAGGGCGAGCCGCTCGGTGACGGCGGCGGCCTGGCCCAGGGCGACGAAGGGGTCGAGGGTGCGGCCGTACTCGGGCGGGAGCTCGCCGCCCGCCGGATACGGGGTCGTCCGCTCGACCGGGATGTGGGTGTGCTCGGGCAGGTACAGGCCGGCGAAACCGCGCTGCTCCAGCTCACGGGCGAGCCGGGTGGGGGCGATGGTCTCGTCCGTGAGGAAGATCGTTACGGCGATTCGCATGACCTATCTGTACCGGGGCCGGGATCAGATGTCCATACCGACCGGTCGGCATTCAATCCGCGGCCGGAGAGCGGGTCCGGGACGGGCGGGACGGGCGTGACGGGCGTGACTGGCGGGACCGCCACCGTGATGGTGACCCGGACCAGACAGGGCGTACGCGGGGTGGAACCGAACCCGAACCGCACCGGGGGCTCGACCCGGGCGAGCCGGCTGAGCGGTCGGAGTGAGTGGGGTCTTCTTGTCGCCTTCGCTCCTCCGCGCTCACCCGGGTCGCGCCACCAGGTGTGCCGCCCGTGCGGAAGGCACTGCTGAACCGGGTCGGGTCCGACAGCACCTCGCGGACATCCGCGTAGGGAAGAACGAGATACGCGGGCACGCCGAACGGCGCCATCATCCGCACCGCGCCTTCACCGTCGCGCGCCTGGGCCAGTTTCTCGACCGGGTCGAAGGCGTTGCGCCGCATCTGCGGCGGCACCTTCGGCGTTGCCGTCATGGTCTGTCCACTGTCCTGGTTGTTGTGGAGCCCTCTGTGTCGGCGGCGCGTCAGGCCGGCAAGGCGGCCGCATAGGGCACGCCGGTCAGGTCCTCCGAGAGCTGCCACAGTCGCCGTGCGGTCTCCGGGTCCTCGGCCGCGGGGTCGGGATGGAGCGTCGTGGGATGTCCCCGCAGGTGTCGGAAGCCGTCGGGACCGAAGAGCTGTCCACCCTCGACAGTGGGCGCGGTCGCCGCGTACAACGTGGCCAGGGCGCCCGACGCGGCGTCCTGGGCGACCAGTGCGCGGCCGAGTGTGACGAAGGTCCGCAGGGGGCCGGTCGGGCCACTGGTCATCAGGTTCGTGGCCGAGAAGCCGGGTTGGGCCAGCAGGCTGCGCACGGGGCTGCCCGCCGCGCGCAGGCGACGGTCGAACTCCAGGGCGAACACGACCTTGGCGAACTTGGACTGCCGGTAGAACCGCATCGGCGCGTACGAGGTGGCGCCGGTCAGGTCGTCGAAGGGGATGCGGGCGCCGTGGTGCAGGGCCGAGGTGACGGTCACCACCCGCGGATCGCGGCCGGCGTGCAGCAGGTCCAGCAGGAGGCCGGTGAGGGCGAAGTGGCCCAGATGGTTGCTGGCGAACTGCACCTCCTGCCCGTGCCGGTTCAGCGTGCGGGGCGGCGCCATCACGCCGGCGTTGTTGACCAGGACGTCCACGCCGGTCCCGCGGTCGTGCATCCCGGCGGCGAATGCCTTGACGGAGTCGAGGTCGGCCAGGTCCAGACGCCGTACTTCCAGGCGCGCGCCGGGCTGGGCATCGCCGATCTCCGCGGCGGCTCGACGTCCTTTGTCCTCGTCGCGCACGGCCAGTACGACGTGCGCCCCGTGCCGGGCGAGCTCTCGGGCGGTGGCCAGACCGAGGCCGCTGTTGGCGCCGGTCACAACGGCCGTCCGGCCGTTCAGGTCAGGGATTCTGTCAGCGGTCCACTTGCTGTCTACCATGTTTCCCAGGCTGCCATTTATGACTCAGTGTGTCAATCTTTTCCTGGTGAGACCGAACTAGCGCGATGTAGCATATGGTGGTGGACACGACGAGAGCTCCCGCGGTCAACCTGGCCGAGCGCAAGCGTCAGCTCGTACGCGACGAACTGACCCAAGCCGCCGTCCATCTGTTGGCCAACAAGGGATTCGACGAGACGACGGTCGACCAGATCGCGGCCGCCGTGGGCATGTCGCGCCGCACGTTCTCCCGCTACTTCGAGTCCAAGGAAGACGTCATCGTGCACATGCTGGCGGGATCCGGCACACAGCTGTGCGCGGAACTGCGCGCCCGGCCCGCCGACGAGTCACCCGCAGTGGCACTGCGTCACGCCCTGTCGGTGTTCACCGCGATGATGGCCGGCGATCCGGCGAAGACGCAGTCCCTGACCAGGCTGGTCCTCGACACCCCGGCCCTGCTGGCCCGCTTCCTGGAGCGGCAGACGCACTGGCAGGACGAGATGACGACGATCCTGGCCGAACGCACCGGCCTCGCCCCGGAGACCGACCTGTGGCCGAGGCTCGCCGCCGGTGTCGCACTCACCGCGTTCAACACGTCGCTGCGTCGCTGGTCAGAGGGCGCCGGCACCGTCGATATGGACGAACTGCTCGACGAGGCTTTCACGGCCGTCGCGCCGACTCTCGCCCTCGCCATCGGCGCGAACTGACTCCCGAACCCCGGCTGCTGCCGACGGTGCGCGGTGCGGGCTGCCCACACCCAGCCGGCATCCGCGCCGATGTCATAGATCCCGTACGGCACCGAAGAGTTACTGATCGGCAGCCCCCTGATCTCCCGGGCCTTCATCCGGGCGAAGGTGTGCTCGACGCGGGCACGAACTCCCATGTGGGAGCGGTTGCGCGGTTCCGCGTCCGGTGCGTCCGGCCAGGCGCGCGGGACGGCCGGCCGTAGCCCGTAGGCGGCCTGGACGGCGGCGATCGCCTGCTCGTAGGTGGCCGTCCCGGTGTCGATTGTCAGCCGCACAACCGCCCCTGACGTGATGATGTGCTCGTGGCCCCCATCCTTCCCGGCGGTCAGCCGCAGCTGTCCACAGGGGAGGGGCCCAAGGCTTGGGCAAAGTCGCTGCTGGGGCCGGTAGGTGACGGTCTGTCCGGTTGCTGGCCGTGTCCCGGCTTCCGTGATCATGGGAGTGTCTACGCCCCGTGATCCCGATGGAAGACCGTGCCCGTATACGCATCCCCCGATCCAGCCCGCTCTTGACCTGCTCGGCGCCCAGCCGCCGGCCGCCCCCGAGGAGTTCCCGGGGCCGCTGGAGCGCCTGGCCGAGATCCCGGACCCACGTGATCCGCGCGGGGTGCGCCACCGGCTGGTCGTGGTGCATGCGCTGACCGCGTGCGCGGTCCTGACCGGCGTGACCTCGCTTCTCGCAGTGGGCGGGTGGATCGCCGACGCGCCCGCACACGCGCTGGAAGCCCTCGGCCTGCGCCCCGATCCGGTCATGCCGGGGCGCGACCTGCCCGCCGAGAGCACCGTGCGCCGGCTGCTGGCCCGGCTGGACGGTGACGCCCTGGACGTGGCACTGGGCCGATGGCTGGCCGATCGCCGCACCGCGACCGGCGGCGCGGCGCGTGCGCTCGCGGTGGACGGCAAGTCCTTGCGCGGCGCGGCCAGAGCGGGCGGCCGGAAGATCCACCTGCTGGCCGCACTCGACCATGCCGGCGGCCTGGTCCTGGCCCAGCCTGACATCGGCGAGAAGACGAACGAAGTCACCCGCTCCCAGCCGCTGTTGGAATCGATCGCCGACCTGGCCGGGGCGGTCACAGGAAGACGTTCACGGGAGAGGATCTTTTGGGAAGGGGAGGAGAGAGGGGCCGGGAAGGAGCGCGCGGGCGCCCCTTCCCGGGAGCGGCCGAAGGGCGGGACGTGCCGGCCGCCGGGGCCGGCGATGCCGATAACCGTCAATGATCACCCGTTCTCGGCTCGGGCGGGACAGCTGTGTCAGTCCTCGATGGAGAGGGCCGCCAGGGACCGCATGGCCGGATCGCTGTGCCGCGAACCGTCCCAGACGGTGCTGAGCCGGGTTATCCTGCCCGCGCTGTCGAGCTGCAGTGCGGTGACGCCGCTCAGCTCCGGCCTGCCGTCCACGACCCACTCGTAGCCGCCGCCTTGTGCGCTGCCGAGCACGTGGCGGACCACCGCCCCCGGCCCGTACGGCAGCTGGGGCAGCGCTCGCTGGAGGTAGCGGCCGATCGCCAGCCGTCCCTCCAGGCCGGCTCTCGTGGTCAGGTCCTCGAAGACGGCGTCGGCGGAGAACAGCGCTGCGCTGTGTGCGGCGTCGCCCGCCGCCATCGCGGCGGCCAGTTGACGGGCGACCCTGTCGATGACCGGGGATGCGTTCTGCCGTACTTTGTCCACGCCGAGGGTGCGCGGGTACTGGTCGTCCGGGGCGCGGCCGGTGATGGCGGGATTGCGTCGCCCGTCCCAGTAGTCGACCTGGCGGGTGATCCTGCCGTCCTTGAAGTCGAACGTGGAGATCGCGCGGATTTCCGCCCCGAACATTTCGGGTGTGTCGACGAAGTGGACGATGGCGCTGTGGGTGTCGCCGAAGATGCGCAAGGGGTATGCCAGCGCGCCCGCTGGCCAGCTGCTCATGGCCTGGGTGTTCCCTTCCTTCAAGGTGGTCCAGTCGGTCACGGCGACGCTGCCGCCGAGAACGGCGTCGTAGTAGCCGACCTGGGACCGGAGGAAGTGCTCCGTGAAGGCGTCGGGGTCATGCAGGCTCTTGGCCGTGAAGTAGCTGCGGAAGAAGGCCACTGCCCTCTTGGAGGCGTGGCTGGTGTCCGCGATATCAGGGTAGAGACCGGCGCGGCGTTCGGCTGGTCCGGAATGTGTCGTCGCCGGTGCGGCCCCGGCGGCCGGAGCGGAACCAAGAAGTGCCAGGCCGGCGGCAGCGCCGCCGACGGTCAGGAATGCTCGTCTGTCCATCATGAACCGTTCTGGGACGTGGGCCGTTGTGTCGGCGGCCCGGGCAGGCAGGTGTGCAGGTGGGATGCGATGGGCACGGCATCATGCCCAGCCAGGTCGAAACGGGTTAAAGGGGATGGGTCGGCATCGGTGTGCGATCACGAGCGTCCGGGTTCCGAGGCCGGAGCAGGTGCTGCTGTGGCCTTGTCGTGGCCGAGGTGAGGTGGCCGGTGACGCGGGAGGTCTTGGCGTAGGCGGCGATCGTGGCGAGCAGGACGGTGCCGATCGCCGGGGCCGTGCGGCCTGCTCAGATCGTGATGACGAGCTTGCCCCGGGCGTGGCCGGTCTCGCTGCGGGCGTGGGCCTCGGCGATCCGGTCGAGGGGGTAGGTGGCTTCGATGTGCGGGACGTACGCTCCCGCCGCCCCCAGCTCCGCGGCCTCCACCAGCGAGGCCGGCGTGGCGACGTCGGGGGCGAGCGAGAGACGGGTGCCGTGCTGCTGAGCGGTCGGGTCGGCGATGGAGACGACGGCTGCCGGAGTGGGTGCGATCTTGACGAGGTCCGGCACGGAGCCGGCGCCCGCCACGTCGGCGACGGCATCCACACCGGCGGGAGCGAGCGCGCTCACGCGGTCCGCCAGCCCGGGCCCGTAGGTCGTGGGTGTGGCGCCGAGCGAGCGCAGGTATTCCTGGTTGCCCTCGCCGGCGGTGCCTATCACGGTGGCTCCGCGGGCGACGGCGAACTGGACCAGGGCACTGCCGACACCACCGGAGGCACCCTCGACCAGCAGCGTGCTGCCCGCACCGACCTTCAGCTCGTTCAGCACGCGGACCGCCGTCTCGGCCGCCACCCCCACGGCCGCGGCCTGCTCCATCGTCCACGCGTCCGGTACCGGCGCCCATTCGTAGAGCACCGCGTACTCGGCCGTGGTCCCCACGGCCGAGTTCCCGAACACCCGGTCGCCGACGGCGACACCCGCAACGCCGTCACCGACCTCGTCCACCACTCCGGCCGCGTCCCGGCCCGGGATCTTCGGGAACTGCAGCGGCATCATCTCCTTCAGGTACCCGGCCCGGAGTTTGACGTCGATCGGGTTGACACTGGCGGCCTCGACCCGGATCCGGACCTCGCCCGGACCGGCGTGCGGCTCGGGCACCTCCTCGACCCTCAGCACCGACGGGTCGCCGTACTCGTGATAGGTCACTGCTCGCATCGAAAAGGACCTCCAAGTTCTTTGTGGAATCGGGTAATTGGGAGTCGATAGTTGGAGGGGTGGTGGGCTGTGGGTGGGCGCCCTGCTGCGGGGCGCTCAGGCGGCCTCGGTGACCGTGACGACGACCTTTCCGCGGGCGCGTTCCGTGTGGCGACAGACCATCGCGTCGGCCGTGTCGCGCGGCGGGTAGGTCCGGTCGATGACGGGTGTGAGCTTTCCGGCCGTGACGACCTCGCTCAGCTGCTCAAGGACCGAGGCGGGTTGACGCCGGCCGCGGCGACGCGGATCCGGATCTGTCCCGGGCCGGCGTGCGGCTCGGGCACCTTCTCGACCGTCGACACCGGCGGATCTCCGTACCGGTGGTAAGTCACTGCTCGCACCGAAGGACGCCTCTCAGGTCGCGTGGGCGCAGGACCCACCGCCCGTCTGCGGGCACCACGCAAGTGGAGCCCTTCCTTCACTTCACCGTAGCATGAAAGTGGCGGATGTCCGCCACTTGTGCGACCGTGGAGCCGTGACCGAACGAACCCCGCCCGAGCGACCCCTGCGCGTCGATGCCGCCCGCAACCGCGCCCTGATCGTGGCCGCAGCACAGCGCGCCTTCGCCGAATCCGGCCTGCAGGTACCGTTCGACGAGATCGCCCGGCAGGCCGGGGTCGGCGAGGCCACCGTGCACCGCCGGTTCCCGGACCGCGCGTCGTTGATCGCCGCCGCGTTCGGCGACAAGATGCGCGCCTACGCCGACGCGGCCGCCGAGGCCCTCGCCGACCCGGACCCATGGCGCGGGTTCTGCGGCTACGTACGCCGCGTATGCGCCATGCAGTCCGGCGACCGCGGCTTCGCCGACCTCCTCACCCTCACCTTCACCCCAGTCAACCCAGCAATCGAGGAGCTGGAGAACCGGCGTGACAGCGCCTACAACGACTGGGTCACCATCGTCGACAAGGCCAAAGCAGCCGGCCGGCTCCGGCCGGACTTCCACCCCCACGACATGGCCGTACTGCTGATGGCCAACGCAGGCATCGTCGCCGCCACCGCGGCCACCGCACCCGAAACCTGGCAGCGCCACGTCGAATACCTGCTCCAAGCCTTCGCCGCCGGCAACCCCCAGCCGCTACCGCCACCGCCCGCACACGACGCCCTCTACCGGGCCATGCAACGCACCCAAGGCATCATCCCCGACCCGCCACCCAGCAACGACCCACCGCCATGAGACGATCCACCGCCATGACCGGAACATCCCTGCGGTCACATCACGGTCTCGAGTGATCCCCTCAGACGCCGAGGCAGCAGGGCGGTTGCGAGTTCCGGGATCGCGTAGATCGTCCGCGTGGGGCGGGAGTTGACGCGGTAACAGCACAGGCACGAGACCGGTGATCATCAGGGTGTCTGCCTGCTGCTGCGGCTGCGGCTGCGCAGTTGTCTGCCGGAGACGAGGGCGACAGCACCCAAGACACTGAAGACGAGGGCAGCGCAGAAGCACTCGTCCTGGGCACCAAGTTCGTCGTCTTCTCCACCCGGCACCGCGGCTACCTGCGCCGTGTCTCCCTGCGCTACGCCCACGTCCCCCACGACCAGCAAGGCGGAGAAGCCGCCGTAGCGCTCCAGCTCGCCTGCGCCATCTTCGACGAAGCCAGCGGCTGCATGGGCGTCCTGTACGACGGCGCCATGCGCGGCATGCACCGCGACGTCATCGCCCGCCGCGGCAGACTCCTCATCAACAAGCAGCAGGAAGGGGCCCGGACTCGATACATCCGCACTCTCGACCACCCCCGCTGCCGCCATGAACTCTGGTCCAAGGACGGCCGAGTCCACGAGCGTGTGTACCTGGACAACGGCACCAGCACCCTCCTGCCCGTGCCCATCCGCAAGCTCGAGCGCCGCCCCGGCACCCACACGCACCGCCGCCCAGCGCGTTTCCCCGCTCTGCATCTGCAGGGACCTGACCTGCGGCTTTATGGTTTACTCAAGGTCATGGACGCATTACTCAAGGTGGTGAACAGTTGTGTGGCGTGGCGGTGCGTGAGGGCTGGCCGGTGATCGATCGCAACCCGCTCCCGACCGACCGCGTGGGCAGGGACCGGTGACCCGCTGGGTACGAAGGGTCGAGGGGGACAGCCGTGGTGGCCGCTGTCGCCTATTCGTCGGTACCCGTGTTCTCGCTGTGAGCGATCCGCCAGAGCAGGAGGGCGACGGTGGCGCGTTGACGCCCGCCCGGTTTGGCGATCGGGTACCCGAGCTGGGACGCGAGCCAGGTGAGGCGTTCCTGGAGAGTGGAATGGTGTATGTGAAGCAGTGCGGCGGCCTGCCGCAGGCTGGTCGGATCAAGCACCGCCTGCAGGGTGTCGATCACCCACGGGCGGGTGGCCCGCACCTCGTCGAGGCGGCGTACGTCCTCGACGGCCCCCGCCTCCTGCGCAGTGATCCGCTCGGCGACGGCGGCCAGGGCTCCGAGGCTGTCGAACGCCACGATGCTCGGACCGACCCCGTCCACGCGGTCGGCCAGTCGCAGCGCGACACGGGCCTGCTCCATAGCGGTCGGCAGGTGTGCGGGCTCCTGCGCGACCGCCGTTCCGGCTCGCACACCCTGGGGCAGCACCGGTGTGCCATGAAGCAGCGTGACGTGGTGCTTCCCGATCCGGGTGCCGCGCGGTGTCCACGGCCCCGCCGAGTCACTGACGACGACGGTCACGATGCCGGTGGTGAGGCCCAGCCTGGCGACCGCGTCGTGACGGTCGGCCTCCGAGGCATCGGGATCACAGGCGATCCTCACCGCAGATCCGGCCGAGGGAGGGGCCGAGTCCCTGGTGAGAGTCTGGACCGCTTTGGCCGACCGTTCGAGGATGAGGGCGTCCAGCGGCCCGTCCGTACCGCTGCGCTCCAGCCACACCCATGACCCCGGTCGGCCCGGGACAGCGGTGCGGGCTCTGGCCTGGGAAGGGCCTGTGTCCTCGGGCAGTGCGTGTCCGTCGGAGGCATACCGCCGGGTGATCCCGCGACCGGCGTCGTGCAGGCCGGCGGCACATCCCGCCAGCGCGGCGGCCGCACGGACCACAGCCGCGAGCGGCGCCCGCTCCTCGACCAGGCTGTCGAAGTGATCGATGACGCTCAGCGCACTGGCTGCCGCGTCGTCGACGACTTCCAGCCTGCCGATGAGATCACGCACGCCAACCTCCCGCATCCTTTGCCGCACCGACGCCGTGTCCGTGGCCGGCCCGGCTCCTCAGACCTCCAGGGCGCGCCGTACGAATTCGTCGCGGGTCGCGTTGGAGGCGCGCGACACAGCCGCGTGGGCCGCCATGAGGTCGAATCCGTGGAAGCCGCCTCCCCACATGTGGAGATCGACGCTCACGCCCGCTTCTGACAGGCGCCGCGCGTAGGTGAGGATCTCGTCGCGGAAGGTCTCCGCCGAGCCGGTGTCGATGTAGGTGCGAGGCAGACCGCTGAGGTTTTCGGCGCGGGCCGGAGCGGCGTACGGCGACACGTCCGGGCCGCCGCGCCGCTCACCCAGCAGGGCGGTCCAGCCCCACAGGTTGTCGTTGCGGTCCCATATTCCCTCCCTGTCCAGCATGCGGCTGCTGTGCGTCTCGCAGCGGTCATCGAGCATGGGGCAGATCAGCACCTGGTGGCTGAGGTTGGGGAAGGCACGGTCGCGTGCCATCAGCGCGATACCGGCCGCCAGGCCACCCCCGGCGCTCGTTCCGGCGATGAGCAGGCGATCGGGGTCGATCCCCAGATCAGCCGCATTCTTCGCCGTCCACACCAGCCCTGCGTAGCAGTCCTGCACCGGAGCGGGGTCGGGGTGCTCCGGGGCCAGTCGGTACTCGACCGACACCACGACGGCGTTGCCTTCTGCGACATGAGGGAGCAGCAGATCCACCCCCTGCCGGCGGCTTCCGCCGACCATCCCACCGCCGTGAATGGAGTAGATGCCCGCCTTCGGCCCGCTGTCCCGCACGGGGCTGAGGATGAGTAGCGTGATGTCCGGCGCGCCGTCCGGCCCGGGGACCTGGCGCTCCTCCACTTTCACTGCCCCGCCTGCTGTCAGGTCGACCGGTTCCACACCGTAGCCCTCCCCCGAGGCCTGCCGCATCATCGTGAGGGTCTCCTGCGACAGAGGGGGGATCATCGCGCGCATGGCCTCTGCGACGGGAGCCAGTTCGGGGTCGAACGCCGGGCGGGTGGTCACACTGCCGAGGATGTCTGCTGTCGTTCGATCGGCCATCGTTCTCTCCTTCGGGAACGAGACGGGCACCTGTGGCCCCCACTTTCAGGGGCAGGCTCCGGTGGAGAAACCCGCAGGCGGCGGGAAATGTTTCCGTTCACCCCGCCAGATGGCGGGGTCCGGGGGCTCGGGGCGGACGGCGAGTGGTTCTGCGCGTCCGGCCTGAGGTGGACCAGGACCCGTGCGCCGGCGGGGCACAGTGGCATTGGATGATTCGTACGTACTCGGCCGTGCGGGAGTCCATGGAGACCTCTTCTCGTGGCGACGTGGGACGGTTCACGGTTCACCCAGGACCAGGGGTACCCACGCAGGTCGTACCCCGTTTCGCGGGGGGTGCGTCGGGCACCCGGCATGCCCACGGGCCGATCCTGCGGAGGCTGCCTGGTCCCGGCAGTCCGCGAGGGCTTCACCCACCGAGGTCATGACCGGCCGAGGCCATGAGGGGCCGACCCGTCCGGCTGTGAAGGAGGAAGTGCCGTGTGCCGCCTTTTCGGTCTCAGCAGCGCCCCGGAACGCACCCATGCCACCTTCTGGCTCCTCGACGCCCCCGACAGTCTCAGCCGGCAGAGCCACCACGACCCCGACGGCACCGGCCTCGGGCACTTCGGAGCGGACGGGGTGGCGCACATCGACAAGGCGCCCATCGCCGCCTACCGGGACCGCGCCTTCGCCGAGGAGGCCCGGCAGGTGCGGTCGGCCACCTTCGTCGCCCATGTGCGGTTCGCCTCCACCGGCAGCCTGGACGCCCGCAACACCCACCCCTTCGAGCAGGACGGACGCCTGTTCGCACACAACGGCGTCATCGAGGGCCTCGACGCACTCGACGCCCAGCTCGGCGAGGACCGGTCGCTCGTGGCGGGCGACACCGACTCCGAGCGGTTCTTCGCCCTGATCACCCGGGAGATCCGGCGCACCGGCGGAGACGTCCGTGCCGGCATCGAGCGGGCCGCGCGCTGGATCGCCGGGAACCTGCCCGTGTACGCCCTCAACCTGATCCTCGTCACCGCCGACGAGCTGTGGGCGCTGCGCTACCCGGACACCCATGAGCTCTACGTCCTCGAGCGCGCGGCCGGCGGTCTGCACGGAACCCGGCACCTCGACCACAGCGGCAGCCACGGCCGTATGCGCGTCCACTCCGCCCACCTGGCCGGGCACCCCGCCGTCGTCGTCGCCAGCGAGCGCATGGACGACAACCCCGGCTGGCGCCTCCTGGAGCCCGGAGAGCTCCTCCACGTCGGCTCCGGTCTCCACACCACCGGCCGTGTCGTGCTGCCGGACCCGCCGGCCCACCGGCTCACCCTCGACGACCTGCGACCGGACGCCGCCGCCTCCCAGCGTGCCGCCTGACGCGTTCTGTGCGTGACGGGCGCGGTGGCCGCGCTTACGTTGGGGAGGGTGAGCTTCGCAGCGGCGGACGGACAGGGCCCGGGCGACGGGCGGGGCACGGGCCCTGACCAGGGAGCCCAGGAGACCAGGACCGTACGGGGCACCCTGCCCCCGGGGTCGCCGGACTTCGTGTACGTACCGGTCGAGGTCCCGGCGGGCGTGCGGGAGATCGGGGTCGCCTACACCTACGACAGGCCGTCCGTCCCGGCCGGCACCCAGGGCAACGCCCTCGACATCGGCCTCTTCGACGAAGGCGGCACCGAACTCGGCGGTCCCGGCTTCCGGGGCTGGTCGGGCGGGGCACGCACGGAGTTCTTCGTCCGGGCGGACGACGCGACGCCGGGGTATGTGCCGGGGCCGGTGCGGCAGGGGACCTGGCATGTGGCCCTGGGCCCCTACACGGTGGCACCGCGGGGACTGTCGTACGAGCTGATGATCACTCTCACGTACGGCGACCCCGGCGAAACCCCGCGGCCGGTGTACCCGCCCTCGCGTGCGGCCGGACGGGGGCGTGCCTGGTACCGGGGTGACGGTCATCTCCACTCCTGGTACTCCGACGGGCGGCGCACGCCGGCGGAGATCGCGGCGCTCGCCCGCGCCGCCGGGCTGGACTTCATCAACTCCTCGGACCACAACACCCACTCCGCGCACCCGCACTGGGCCTCCGAGGCGGGCGACGACCTGCTGATCATGCTGGGCGAGGAGATCACCACGAGGAACGGCCATGTGGTCGCCCTCGGCACGGACCCCGGCACCTTCGTCGACTGGCGCTACCGGGCCCGGGACAACCGCTTCGGCCGTTTCGCCCGCCGGATCCGCCGGGCGGGCGGCCTGGTGGTCCCCGCCCATCCGCACGCCACGTGCATCGGCTGCGGCTGGAAGTTCGGGTTCGGGGAGGCGGACGCGGTGGAGGTGTGGAACGGCCCGTACACGCCCGACGACGAGGTGACCCTGGCCGAGTGGGACAACCAGCTGGTGGCGTCGGTGCGGGAGGGGCGCCGCTGGCTCCCCGCGACGGGCAACAGCGACGCCCACCGGGACCCGGATGTCGTGGGCCTCCCCCAGACGGTCGTCCTCGCCGACGACCTCACCCGGGAGGCGATCCAGGAGGGCATCCGGGCGGGGCGGTCGTATGTCGCCGAGTCGAAGGACGTGACGCTGTCGCTGGTGGCGACGGGGCCGCGCGGCGAGCACGCCGGCATCGGGGAACGCCTTGAGGTCGGCGCGGACACGCCGGTCACGGTCCGGGCGGAGGCATCGGGCGGGCCGCGCTGCACGATCCGCCTGGTCACGGACCAGGGGCTGCTGCTGACCGGCGATCCCCTGCCGGTGTCCGGCTCGGGGAGCGTGGAATGGCGTACGACGGCTTCGTACGCGGCCTATGTACGGGCCGAGTTGAGGCACGAGACGGCGGCGGGGGTGGTGCCGGGGGCGCTGGCGGGATTCACCAATCCGGTGTTTCTGGGGCGGGGACAGCCGCCCGGCCGGTCAGGTGCGGTCGTGGAGGGTGATCCGGTAGCCGTCGGGGTCGGCGAAGGTGAAGGTCCGGCCGAAGGGACCGTCGATCGGCGCGGAGACGATGGTGTGGGCGTCGGCGGCGAGCGCGTCGTGAATGGCCTGGACGTCGGTGGCGTGGAGCCAGATCGCGACGCCGATGCCGGGCTGGGCGACGGAGGCGAGGTCGGTGCCGGGGATGATGTCGCGCAGGGCGAACGCGATCGGCTTCGTCTCGAAGACGACGGCGTGCGGGGGTCCTGCCGGTGAGCGGACCAGGCCCAGGTACCGCTCGTAGAACGCCTGTGAGGCGTCGAGGTCGCGGACCTGGAGCGAGATGAAGTCGGGGCCGGTGGCGGGCATGGTGACGCTCCTTCTTTTCATGTCAGTTTTCTGACACGCCGCAAGCTATGTCAGAATACTGACATGAGTCAAGAAGGTGCTGGCATCGACCTGGAGACGTCACTGGGCTACCTGCTCAAAGAAGCGTCGAGCGCCCTGCGCGCGGCCATGGAGGAAGTCCTGCGGCCGCTCGGCATGAGCGTCACCCACTACTCCTGCCTGGAACTGCTGGCGCAGCGACCGGGCCTGTCGAACTCCGAGCTCGCCCGGGGTGCGTTCGTCACCCGGCAGACGATGAACGTGCTGCTCCAGGCCCTGGAACGCGACGGCTACGTGACCAGGCCCGAGCAGGCACCCGTCGGCAAGGCGCTGCCCACCCGGCTCACCCCCCGCGGCCGCCGAAGCCTCGACAAGGCCAGCGCGGCGGTCCGCTCCGTCGAAACCAGAATGCTGGCGTCCCTGACCGAGCCCGAACAGACCCAGGCCTTCCAGCTCCTGCAGAACATGATCCACTCCCTGCGCGGTGACAACGAGGGCGCACCGCCTCCAGCGGACTCAGAACGGTGAGTCGGCCAGGTCCGCCACCACCGCCGCGTGGTCCGAGGGCCAGCCGCCGTCCACCGGGCCGTCCCCCACCCGGCGGACGGCGCGGACGTGGCCGAGGCCGCTCGGGCCCGGTGGGGCCACGTGGACGTAGTCGATGTGGACGCCGGACGCGACCCCATCGTCCAGACCGGGCGCCGCCCACGCTGCTGCGCACTCGGCCGCTGCTGCCGCAAGCGGCCCTCGCCCCTGACGCTCGCCTACATCCACTCCGCGCGCTCAAGTCCGCGCTGGAGCACGCCGTCTTGCAGGAGGAGATCCCTCGCAACATCGCGCACAACGTCCGCACGCGAACACCCCGCCCGCGCCCGGTTCAACCCCTCACCGCCGACGAGGCCCGGCAGTTCCTCGCCGCCACCCAGGGACACCGGCTCACTGCGCTGTTCTAACTGACTCTCCGTACCGGGCTGCGCAGGGGTGAACTCCTCGGCCTGCGTCGGGAAGACCTCGACCTCGACGGAGGGACCGCCAGCATCCGCCGCGCACGGTGCGTCGGGGTGCGTCGAAGTACGCCGGCGCGCGTGGTTGTCGCCGTCACTACTGCCGTCAGAGGTCTAGACCATCATGGGGGGTTGGTCGTCGTGCAACCTATCCTTCGACTGACATCCGAGCTACCGTGGATGTCATGACTACGGCCTACGAGGACGTGCCCTTCAGTGAGCTGCTCCACCATCCCGCCGCGACCGCGCGCCGGCTCGACGCCGTCCGCGCGCTGCGGCTGCGGAGACGCGACGCGGGCGACCTGGCCCTCATGCGCGTCGACCAGATGGAGCGCGACGCCACCGTCGTGGACTTCACCTCCCGCCTGCTCGCCGGACTGGTCCGGACCGAGAACATCGGCGCCCTGCGCCAGGCGCTGCCCGAAGCCCTCCCGTGGAGCACCTTCCTGCCCGCCGAGGACGTCGACACCCTGCTCGCCGAGCTGGTCGACACGGCGCGCGGCGCGGTGGCCCTGGACAACCTCTCCCCGATCGCGCTCCTGCTCACCCAGTGGAGGCACAGCGCTGAGATCTACGCGGATCCCGCGCTGTACGCACTGCTGACCCGTGAGCCCGAGGGCGACCTGGGACCCGTCCCCGCACCCGGGGCCGCGGAGTGAGCCCGAAGCGCGGAGACCGGGCCGCGCCGCCCCCCACCGGCGACGAGTACGACCTCCGGTTCGCCAACAGCGAGGCCGCCGACGGCTGGGAACACCTGAGCCGCCAGGCACCGGGCAACCTGCGCCGCGCCTTCGAGAGGATCCGCGCCATGCCTCGCGCCGCCGACAACCCCGAGCGTCAGCACCGGCTCAAGGGCAAACTCGGCACCACCACCTACAAGGGGCAGACCCTGGAACGCTGGCAGTACGAAGTCACCGGCGGCGGACGCATCTGGTACCTGCTCGACGACGCCAACCGCACCGCCTGGATCTCCTACGCCGGCACCGGCCACCCCAAGGCCACGGACTGACGCACCGATGGACGGCTGCCAACCGCCCGACGGCGGGCCCGGCGACGCCCCTCAGCAGGCCCGCCCCTTCCCGTTGGACAGCCCGTTGGGTTATCCACCGGGACAACTTGCTGCGCCAGCAGCCCGGAGCTGGTCAGCCCTCCCGTCGGCTCGGCGTCCAATGGCGTCGAGTCAGTGGAAGTCGCCGGGTTCGGCGGTGGCGTAGTCGGTGGCGGTGCGGCGTGGAGTGACCCCCGAAATTCCGACACCTGGACGCTGGATGTTTCGTCATCCAGGGGAAGTGATCCATGGTGCGGAAGAACTACCCCGAAGAGTTCAAGCGGGACGCGGTGGACCTGGTGCGCTCCTCGACGGACCGTTCCCTCACAGACATCGCCCACGGTCTGGGCATCCATCTGGAGACCCTGCGAAAGTGGGTCCACGAGGACAAAGCCCGCGCCCGGGCGCCGGACGGCGGGGATGACGCCGACATGACCCCCGACGAGAAGGAAGAGCTCAAGCGCCTGCGGCGGGAGAACGCCCGGCTCAAGAAGGACAACGAGATCCTCCGGAAAGCCGCCGCCCATTTCGCACGGGAGACGACACGGTGATCCGCTTCCGTTTCGTCGACGAGCACCGGATCGCCCACGCGGTGAAGCGGATGTGCGATGTGCCGGGCTGGGACCGCTCCGGCTACTACCTCTGGCACAGCAACAAGGAGACGCGCCAGGCGAAGGCCGAGGCGGAGGAGGAGCTGGCCGGCCGGATCCGGGAGATCCACACGGAATGCCGGGGCGCCTACGGCGTCCGCCGGATCACCCAGAAGCTGCGTGGCCAGGGGTGCTTGATGAACCGGAAAAGGGTGGCCCGGGTCATGCGGGAGCGGGAGATCGTCGGAATAACACGACGGAAATCGCGGTCGCTGACGAAACAGGACCGTACGGCGCCGCCCTCGCCGGACCTGATTCTGCGGGACTTCACCGCGCCGATGCCCGGGCTGAAACGCTTGAATCCGGTCAGTACACGTCTCGCCAATTCCGGGAACTGCTGGCCGAGTTGGACATTCGACAGAGTACCGGCCGCACCGGTTCGTGCTTCGACTGTCAGCGCAGCCGCGGAGAGCTTCTTCGCGGTCCTGAAAGCAGAGATCGGCACCACGGCCTGGGGGACGCGAGCGGAGGCTCGACAGGACATCTTCCGGTGGATCGCGGAGCATTACAACCGGGAGCGCATCGACTCGACCATCGGCTACCTCACGCCGTACCAGGCCAGGGTCCGCTGCCATCAACGGCTGGACCTCGCGGCATAAAACGGAAGCGTCGGGACCCGAGGAGTCACTTCAGGCACCGGCGACACCCTCGCCAACCTCACCCTCACCCCCACCGACAGCACCGGACAAATGAGCATCTACAACAACAGCTCCGGCACAGCCAACTTCATCGTCGACTGCAGCGGCTACTACACGTGAGCAACGTCGTCCCACGAAGCCGCAGGTCCGGCCTCTTGGTCCGACCTGCGGCTTCGGCCCCTTGCTCCAAAGTGACATCCACAGGAGTGCGCAAGAAGGGGAGGCAGAGCCAGCGGCGGCCTGTGATCTCGGGAGTTCCTGCCCAAGATCCGACGCCCTCGAAATCGTGCTCGGCTCAGTCCACCACCTGTGGATCACGGAAGTAGTAGACGACCGTCACCCCCATTCCCGGGGTGTGCGTGTACACGACCGTGATTGCCTCGGCGGTGTCATGTGCCAGGGGGGTCGTGTACGTGTATTCCACGGACGGCGGCCGCCAGCCAGGGACCTCGCGGCCCGCCGCGGGATCGCGTGCGATGACTTCGAGCGCATCCCGTACGACATCCCGCTCCTCCTCCGTCAGACCGCCGAACGCCTTCCTGGCGAGTTCGGCCTCCTCCAGCGGGACCTCGTTCACTCGCCGCCGCCCCCCGCGCGGGCGTTTTCCAGGGCCGTCATGATCTCGGGCGAGTTCCTGATCAGGACCCGGTGCCGGTAGGCGCGGACCACGGCTGCGGCGGCCGCGAAGTCGTCGGTCAGGGATGCTCCTATGGCCGCCGCCAGCTCCTCCTCGAAGCGCTCCCGATCGCCCGGGAAGCCGTAGCGGCTCAGCGCACTGCGTAGATCGTCCACGGTCCGGATCTCCGGCAGCGGCATAGCTTCCCAGCCGTGCTCGGGCTGTGCGCTCATGATCTGCTCCTGCCGACGGGACCACGCTCCGCCTCCCAGTATGGCGCGGGTCACCACGCTGCCGCCCCGCTTCCGCACTCCGCCCACAACAGCTTGCCGCCCTTCGAAGCGCCCAGCTCGCGCGGCACCGAGGAGCCCCAGGCGTCCGCACAGGCCCGTACCAGGCGCAGGCCGCGGCCGTGCTCGGCGTCCGGCGGGGGTTGTGGGGCGGTGGTGGCGCTCACGAAGGCCTGCGGGACGCGCGGGTCCGTGTCCCAGACCGCCACCCGTACCCGGCCGGGTTCCGTCGACAGGAGGCGCAGGATGTACGGGCCCTCGGTGTGAGAGTGCGCGTTCGCCAGCAACTCGGCCGCGAGCAGCTCCGCTGTGGGGGTGAGTTCGGGCATCTCGTGCGCGGCCAGAATCAGCCGTAGGGCGCCCCTGGCGATCCCCGGTGCGCGTGGATCGTGCGGGAGATGCAGGGTGTAGTTCCAGGACGGGGATACGGTGGCCAACGGAAGTCTCCGATCACAGAGGGGAGTTGGACGGGTGCGTGCCGTCTCCGCATGACGATAGAGGGGCGGCAAATTACATTTGCGCAATCCAGAGATAATTCGCCTTGTTTCACTCTTGTGAGTGACTCGCTGATGGAACGCACGTCCAAGAGGAGCGCACACATGCCTGCCAGACCTGCGCTGACAGCACGTCGTCTGCGCATCGCCGTGGAGCTGCGCAAGATGCGCGAGCGCTCGGGCATGACGGCGACGGAGGCCGCGCGCACACTCGGCACGAGCCAAGGCCAGCTGAGCAATGTGGAGTCCGGCCGGTTCGGGGTGAGCCCGGAACGCATCCGGGCGTTGGCCGGCATCTACTCCTGCTCGGACCAGGCCTTCGTCGAGGCCCTGATCAGCATGGCCACCGACAGGACACTCGGCTGGTGGGAGTCGTACCGCGAGGTCCTCCCGGCGGGACTCCTCGACCTCGCCGAACTGGAACATCACGCCACCGCCATGCGCACCGCGTACACCTCCCATATGCCGGGGCTGCTCCAGACCGCCGATCACGCACGCGAGATCTTCCGTCACGTGATCCCCGCGCCCACGCCCCCCGAGGTCGAGCACCGTGTCTCACACCGGATCAAACGCCAGGGACTCCTGTACGGCACAGGCCCCACGCCCTACCGCACGACCGTGCACGAGGCGGCGCTGCACATGCGCGTCGGCGGCCGGAACGTGGCACGCGCGCAACTGCGGCATCTGCTCGACATGAGCGAACAGGAACACGTCACGATCCGCGTGCTGCCGTTCGACGTCGGTGCCTTTCCCGGCTCGGGGCAGTCGATCAACTACCTGTACGGGCCCGTGCCTCAGCTGGACACCGCGCAACTCGACCAGTTCCACGGCCCGGTCCTGCTGGACGCCGAGGCCCTGCTGGAGAAGTACCGGAACCTGCTCGACAGCGTGGAATCCAGCGCTCTCAGCCCCGAGAAGTCACGGGACCTCATCCACACCATCGCCCAGAACCTGTAGGAGCCGACATGACCCCGTACCGCTGGCACAAGTCGTCCCACTGCCAGGAAGGCGACGCCTGCGTCCACATATCCACCTCCCCCACCGCCGTCCACCTCACAGACAACGACCCGCCCCACACCATCCTCACCGTCACCCCCGCCGCCTTCACCGCCCTGCTCGACCTGCTGAAGTCATCCGCCGTGCGCTGAATCTGTCAGGTCGGCCACCACCGCCGCATGATCCGAGGGCCAGGTGCCGTCCACCGGGGTGTCTCCCACGCGGCGGACGGTGCGGATGCGGGCCGGTGGGGCGACCCGGACGTGCGGGTTCGCGGGGTCCCAGGTGGCGGCGAGCCGTGGGGTCGGCGTACTCCCAGGCGTCCACGTCACCACGCGCATCGGCCGCCCCGCCGTCTCTCGCCGGGGCAAGGTGAGAGACATTGAAGACCACCGTCGGCGCGACACGACAGGAGTCCCGGAGAGCATGACGACCCGCCCCGTTCACTCGGAGACCAAGTACCGGCTGGCCACCGCGTTCCAGCGTCGGCTCAACCCGTTGATGCGGCGTCTTCCGCTGCAGACCGTCCTGGAGACGACGGGCCGTACCTCGGGCCTGCCCCGGCGCACACCGGTCGGTGGGCGTCGGGTCGGGGACTCGTTCTGGCTGGTGTCGGAGTTCGGGGAGCGTTCGCAGTACGTGCGCAACATCCGGGCCGACCCGCGGGTGCGGGTCCGGCTGCGCGGGCGGTGGCACACCGGGACGGCCCATCTGCTGCCGGACGACGACCCCGTCGCCCGGCTGCGGAAGCTCCGGTCACTGAACAGTGTGGCCGTACGGACGATCGGGGCGGGGCTGCTGACGGTGCGGGTGGATCTCGACGGCTGACGCCTACAGGGTGTCCGCCGCCGCCCGCTCCCCCGCCGGGCGCCTGCGCAGGGCCGGCTCGGTGAGGGCCGGCGGCTGCCATACGCCGTCCGCCCGGTAGAGGTCGGTCCCTGGGGCCACGATCTCGTCGATGCGGTCGAGGGTCGCGTCGTCGAGCAGCAGGTCCGCTCCCGCGAGCAGGGAGGTGAGCTGGTCCATGGTGCGCGGCCCGATGATGACCGAAGTGACGGCCGGGTGGACCAGGGGGAAGGCGACGGCGAGTTCGGGCAGGGTGCAGCCCAGTTCCTCGGCCAGAGCGATCAGTTGCTCCACGGCCGCGAACTTCGCCGGGTTGCCCGGAGCGTCCGGGTCGAAGCGGTGCGGGGTGAGCTTGGCGCGGCCGGTGGTGAGGTCGACGGGGCGGCCCGCGCGGTAGGCGCCGGAGAGGAAGCCCGAGGCCAGTGGGGACCAGGTCAGCACACCCATGCCCAGACGCAGCGCGGTGGGCAGCACGGCGCGTTCGATGCCACGCGCGAGGATCGAGTACGGCGGCTGCTCCGTGCGCATCCGCATCAGTCCGCGCCGCTCCGCCACATGGTGGGCCTCGACGAGCTCCTCGGCGGGGAACGTGGAGCAGCCGAACGCCCGGATCTTGCCCGCCCGCACCAGGTCGGTGAGGACGGACAGCGTCTCCTCGATGTCGGTGGTGTGGTCGGGGCGGTGCACCTGGTAGACGTCGATCCAGTCGGTGTCCAGGCGCCGCAGACTGTCCTCGACGGCCCGGACGATCCAGCGCCGCGAGTTCCCGCTGCGGTTGCGGCCCTCGCCCATCGGGAAGTGCACCTTCGTGGCGAGTACGACGTCGTCGCGCCGCCCCTTCAGCGCCTTGCCGACGATCTCCTCGCACTCACCGGCCGAGTACATGTCGGCGGTGTCCACGAAGTTGACGCCGGCGTCGAGCGCGGCATGGATGATCCGCGCGCCGTCCTCGTGGTCGGGGTTGCCGACGGCACCGAACATCATCGTGCCGAGGCAGTGGGTACTGACCTCGATGCCGGTCTTGCCGAGGACGCGGTAGCGCATGCCGGTACTCCATCGCAGGCGGGGCAGGGGCGGGGGTGACTCGGAAGCGTCAGCCTAGGACTTGGAGCGCACTTCACCGCAAGCCCGTTCACCGACATCCCGCTCGACCGGCCCCCCACTCACCCCGGCCAGACGATCGCCTGCACCTCGCTGTACGCGTGCAGCGCGTACACCCCGACGTCCCGCCCCACCCCGCTCTTCTTGAACCCCCCGAACGGAGCCTCCATGTTCCGCCCCACGGTGTTGATCCCCACCCCGCCGGCCCGCAGCCGCCGCGCCACCCGGAAGGCACGGGCCACATCCGCCGACCAGACGTAGTCGATGAGGCCGTAGTCGCTGTCGTTGGCGAGGGCGATCCCCTCTTCCTCCTCCTCGAAGGGGACGACCACGACCACCGGGCCGAAGATCTCCTCCCGGGCCACCCTCATGTCGGGGCGGCAGTCGGCGAGGAGGGTGGGGGCGACGTAGAAGCCCTCGTCGTACGACGGCCGTTCGCCGCCCGCGACCACCACCGCGCCCTCCTTGCGGCCCAGTTCGACATACGACTCCACCCGCTCCCGGTGGGCCGCCGAGATCACCGGGCCGACGACCGTGTCCGGCTCCCGGGGATCGCCGACCTTCAACCGGCCCGCGTACCCGGCCAGTTGCTCGACGAGACGGTCGTACACGCCCCGCTGCGCCAGCACCCGTGTGGGCGCCGTGCAGATCTGCCCGCTGTAGAAGGAGAAGGTCGTCCCGATCCCGGCCACGGCCGAGCCGATGTCCGCGTCGTCGAGGACGACCGCCGCGCCCTTGCCGCCCAGCTCCATCAACTGCCGTTTCAGGGACCGCCCGCAGACCTCGCCGATGCGCCGGCCGACCGCCGTCGAGCCGGTGAAGCTCACCATGTCGACGTCGGGTGAGGCGACCGCCGTCTCCCCGACCTCCACCGACTGACCGGAGACGACGTTCACGACCCCCGGTGGGACGCCCGCCGCCTCCAGGGCCTCGGCCATCCGGTAGACGGAGAGGGGGTCCTGCGGGGCCGGCTTCACGACCACCGTGTTGCCCATCGCCAGGGCGGGCGCGATCTTGCCCGCCGGATTGGCCCACGGGTTGTTGTACGAGGTGACGCAGGTGACGACCCCGACCGGCTGGCGGACGGCCAGCGCGCCCATGATCCCGGCCTTCCCCATCGGTCCGGCCTCGTTGATCTGCGGCGGGATCGCCCACTCGGCGGGCTCCACGCGCGCGTACCGCCGGAAGCGGGCCGCACCGACCCCGACCTGCATCGCCCGTGCCGTCCCGGTCGTCGCCCCGGTCTCCGCCTGCGCCAGCTCCGCGTACGGCACGAAGTGCCCGGCGATGATCTCCGCCGCCCGCCCCAGCACCGCCGCCCGCTCCTCGGGCGAGGTCCTCGACCACGGCCCGAAGGCCTCGCGGGCCGCGGCGCAGGCCGCGTGCACCTGATCCCGCGAGGCCTCCGGAGCCCACCCGACGGTCTTCTCGGTCGCCGGGTCGACGACGGCGTAGTGCCCGCCGTCCGGCTCCACCCACCGCCCGCCGACGAACAGCCGCTGCCCGTCGGCGCCTTCGGTCGTCGCGGTCACCTGGTGCTCACCGTTTGGGTGTCCCGCCCGGAGCGCAGCACCTTCCCGGGGACCGCCCCGCTCACCACGTCGTCACGGATCGCCTCGACCCCGTTGACCCAGACGGCCCGTACCCCGATCGCCTTGGCGTCCAGCCGTGGACTGTCACCCGGCAGGTCGTGCACCAGGGTGGCCGTACCCGCGTCGATCCGCTCCGGGTCGAAGAGCACCAGATCCGCATGGAAGCCCTCCTGCACCCGGCCCCGTTCCCGCAGGCCGAACAGCCGCGCCGGATCGTCGGTCAGCATCTTCACCGCCTGCTCCAGACCGACCAGCTTGCGGCGGCGCAGACAGTCCCCGAGGAAACGGGTGGTGTACGGCGCCCCGCACATCCGGTCCAGATGCGCCCCGGCGTCGGACCCGCCGAGCAGCACGTCCTCGTGCTGCCAGGTCTCCGCGCGCAGCGCCCAGGAGGCGGGGTCGTTGTCGGTGGGCATGGGCCACAGGACCGTACGCAGTTCGTCGGCGGCGCAGATCTCCACCAGGCACTGGAACGGGTCCTGCCCCCGCTCCGCCGCGATGTCCCGCACCACCCGCCCGCTCAGGCCGCGGTTGGCCTCGCTGTAGGTGTCCCCGATGACATACCGCCCGAAGTCCGCGAGCCGCCGGAAGACGCCCGCCTCCTTGGACTCGGCGCGCCGCAGCATCTCGGCGCGCACGGCCGGGTCCTTCAGCCGCGCGATGCGATCCGGCACCGGAAGCCCCAGGATCGGGCCCCAGCCGGGTATCAGGTTCAGCGCGCAGAAGGTGCCCAGCGACATGTTCATCGGCGTGAGGATCGGCATGGTCAGCGCGACGACCCGGCCGCCGGCCTTCCGCGCCTGCTCGCTCGCCTGCAGCTGCCGGGGCACGCGCTCGGGGACGGAGGCGTCGATGGTGAGCACGTTCCAGTTCAGCGGCCGGCCGGCCGCGGCGCTCATCTCCGCGAGCAGTTCGATCTCGGCGTCGCTGAACTGGTCCAGGCACCCGGCGACGATCGCCTCGATCTGCGTCCCCTCGTGCTCCCCCACGGCCCGCGACAGCGCCAGCAGCTCCGCCGGTTTCGCGTGCCGGGACGCCACCGGCTGCCCGTCACCGTCCGAGTGGGTCGAGGACTGCGTGGTGGAGAACCCCCAGGCCCCGGCGTCCATGGCCTCGTGCAACAGCCTTACGATCTCGCCCAGTTGCTGTTCACTGGGCTGCCCCCCGACCGCGTCCGGCCCCATGACGTGCCGCCGCAGGGCGCAATGGCCCACCATGAAACCGGCGTTGACCGCGATCCGCCCCTCAAGGGCATCCAGATACTCCCCGAAGGACCGCCAACTCCACGGCGCGCCCTCCTCCAACGCCACCAACGACATCCCCTCGACCTTGGACATCATCCGCCGCGTGTAGTCGGCGTCGTCAGGGCGGGCGGGATTCAGGGGCGCCAGGGTGAACCCGCAGTTCCCGGCGGCGACGGTCGTGACCCCGTGGTTGAGGGAGGGCGTCGCATACGGATCCCAGAACAACTGGGCGTCGTAGTGCGTGTGAGGATCGACGAACCCGGGCGCGAGCACGAGCCCCGAGGCGTCCTCGCGCGTGAGCGATTCCTCGTCGACCAGACCGATGGCGGCGATACGCCCGTCCCTTATTCCGACGTCGGCAGTGAAGGCGGGCGCGCCGGTCCCATCGACGACAGTCGCGCCGCTGATGACGTGATCAAGCATGCGATGACTCCTTGAGATGCGCGGAGGCCTACCTACCCAGGGGCGCGGGGCTGTATCGATTTGCGGCTCCGCCGCGTGGGCGCGACCAGCCACAACGCACCCGCACCCCGCGACGGCGATCAACCAGCCGCCCGGAACCGGGACGTCCGATGCACAGGATCCGTATCGATCTTCGGAATCACATGCTCCCCGATCAACCGAATCGTCTGCAGCGTCTCCTCCTTCGGCACCCCCACCGGCAGCCCGAAGCTCAACTGGTCCGCCCCGGCCTGCTCCCACCGCTTGCACTGCGTGAACACCTCGTCCGGGTCACCGCAGATCAGCAGCTCCTCCTCGATCAGCAGCTCCACGAACTCCGGCGTGTACTCCGGCAGCGTCTCCGGCCACACCGGGAACCCCTCGGGACGGGGGAACGTGTCGTGGTACCGGAACACCAGCGAGGGCAGATAGTGCAGCCCCCCGTGCACCGCGATGTCGATCGCCTCCGCGTGCGTCGGCGCGCAGATCGCCGTGGTGGTCACCATCACGTTGTCGTTGACGAAGTCCCCGACCGGTTCGGCGTTCACGACCGCGGTCTTGTACTGCTCCAGCACCCACTCCATGTCGGAGACCTTCTGGATGCTGAACCCCAGCACCCCGAGCCCCTTCTTCGCGGCCATCGCGTACGACGGCGGCGACCCGGCCGCGTACCACATCGCGGGGTGCGACTTGCCGTAGGGCTTGGGCAGGACCTTGCGGGGCGGCAGCTGCCAGAACTTGCCCTGGAAGCCGACGTACTCGTCCTGCAGCCACATCTTGGGGAACTCGGCGATGGTCTCTTCCCAGATCTCCTTGGTGTAGTTCATGTCGGTCACCCCGGGGATGAACCCGAGGATCTCGTGGGAGCCGGCCCCGCGGCCGGAGCCGAACTCGAAGCGGCCCTCGCTGAGGTGGTCGAGCATGGCGACCTTCTCGGCCACCTTCACGGGGTGGTTGACCTGGGCGAGCGGGTTGAAGATCCCGGAGCCCAGGTGGATGCGCTCGGTGGCGTGCGCCAGGTAGCCCAGGAACACGTCGTTCGCGGAGAGGTGCGAGTACTCCTCCAGGAAGTGGTGCTCGGAAGCCCACGCGTACTTGAAGCCCGACTTGTCCGCCTGGATGACGTACTCGGTCTCCTCCATCAGCGCCTTGTGCTCGGCGAGCGGGTCGGTCTCGCCCCGCTTGCCCACGTATCCCTGTACAAAGAGCCCGAATTCCACGGCGGTTCACCATCCCAAGACAAGTGGGTCTGCTGAGTCATACGACTTTCTGACGTACCGTCAGAAAGGTCAATAGTTGACGGCCCGTCAGATGATGCTGACCCCCGCCAGCCAGCCGCCGTCGATGACGAAGGGCTGTCCCGTGATGTACGAGGAGTCGTCCGACGTCAGGAACAGCGCGAGCCGCGCCACCTCCTCCGGCTTCCCGATCCGCCCGAGCGGCACGAGCTTGCGGTACAGCTCGTCCAGGGCCCGCCCGGTCTCCGCCGCGTCGGCGTCCGGGTCCAGCTGGGCCGGATTCGACATCGCGGTGTCGATGGCGCCGGGGCACATCGCGTTGACCCGGATGCGCCGGTCGGCGAGCTCCAGGGCGGCGACCCGGGTGAGGCCGAGGATGGCGTGCTTGGTGGCGGCGTAGGTGCCGACGGCCGCCATGCCCGTCACGGCCGTGTAGGACGCGGTGTTGACGATCGTGCCGCCGTCCTCCATGGCCGGCGCGACGGACTTGACGCCCAGGAAGCAGCCGACCTGGTTGACCCGCACGACCTGCATGAACTCGTCGAGGGGCGTGTCGACCAGGGAGTTGAAGCGCAGGATGCCGGCGTTGTTGACCAGCCCGTCGATGCGGCCGTAGGCGTTCTTGACGGTGCTCACCGCCGACCGCCACTGCTCCTCCTCACCGACGTCGAGATGGACGTACCGCCCGCCGATCTCCTTGGCGAGGGCCTCCCCCTGCTCGTCGAGCACGTCCGCGACGACGACCTCGGCCCCCTCCGCTCTGAACAGGCGGGCCTCCTGCTCCCCCTGTCCCCGGGCCGCCCCGGTGACGATCACGACACGTCCGTCCAGCTTGCCCATGCGGTGACTCCTTATGAGGGATCAGAGGTGGGGGGCTATCTCCGCGCCGAACGCGGCCATCTGGTCGGTGAGTTCGGCACGGTCCCGGCAGCGGAAGCGCACCTGGATCTGGTGCACGCCCATGGCGCGGTAGGCGCGGAGCGACTCGGCGATCTCGTCCGCCGTACCGGTGAGGGTGCGGCGCCCCACCTCCCAGGTGGGGGTGCCCAGGTGGAGCGGTTCGGTGATGGCGCCGACGGTCAGCGGGTCCGCGACACCGGCCTCCGCGCGCAGCCGCCCGAGCCTGGCGATCTGGTCGGGCAGTCGGTCCCGTGGGTCTCCCTGTGGCAGCCAGCCGTCGCCCTTCAGCGCGGCCCGGCGCACGGCGGCGGGCGAGGAGCCGCCGACCCAGAGCGGGACGTGCCGCTGGACCGGCCGGGGACGCTGGCCCAGGCCCTCGAAGTCGTAGAGCTTGCCGTGGTGTTCGGGGAACTCCTCGGGGCCGAGGGCCGCCCGCAGCGCGTCGATCGTCTCGTCGAGCACGGCCCCGCGGTGCTCGAAGTCCACGCCGAGCGCCTCGAACTCCTCCTGGACATGCCCGGCTCCGACGCCGAGGACCAGCCGTCCGCCGCTCAGCCGGTCGAGCGTGGCGTACTGCTTGGCGGTCAGCAGCGGGTGGCGCAGCCCCACGACCGCGACATGGCTCAGCAGCCGTACCCGCTCGGTCACCCCCGCCAGGAAGGCGAGGGTGGCGACGGGGTCGTACCAGACCGTGCTCATCGCGGCGGCGAGGCGGCGCGGTACGGCGACGTGGTCGCAGCTCGCGATGTAGTCGAAGCCGGACCGGTCGGCGACCCGGGCGATCGCGGCGAGGTCGTCCGGGCCGGCGGCGGCCTCCCAGGGCTCGGCGTAGATCGTGCTCTGGGACTGGACGGGCAGCTGCATGCCGTAGGGCAGGGGCGCGGTCATGGCCGCCAGAGCCCTTCGGGGGTCAGGCCCAGCAGGTCGATGGCGTTCCCGCGGACGATCCGCTCCACCACCTCCGGCTCCAGATGCCCCATCTGCGCCTCGCCGACCTCGCGGGACTTGGGCCAGGTGGAGTCGGAGTGCGGGTAGTCGGTCTCGTACAGGACGTTGGCGAGGCCGATCGAGTCGAGGTTCCTCAGCCCGAAGGCGTCGTCGAAGAAGCAGCCGTAGACATGCTCGGCGAAGAGTTCGGACGGCGGGCGGTGCACCTTGTCGGCGACGCCGCCCCAGCCCCGGTTCTCCTCCCAGACGACGTCGGCGCGCTCCAGGATGTACGGGATCCAGCCGATCTGGCCCTCCGCGTACATGACCTTGAGGTTCGGGAAGCGCTCGAACTTGCCGCTCATCAGCCAGTCGACCATCGAGAAGCAGCAGTTGGCGAAGGTGATGGTGGAACCGACCGCGGGCGGCGCGTCCTTGGACGTCGAGGGCATCCGGCTGCTGGATCCGATGTGCATCGCGATGACCGTGCCGGTCTCGTCGCAGGCGGCGAGGAAGGGGTCCCAGTCGTCGGAGTGGACGGAGGGCAGACCGAGGTGCGGGGGTATCTCGGAGAAGGCGACGGCCCGCACGCCCCGGGCGGCGTTGCGCCGGACCTCGGCGGCGGCCAGCTCGGCGTCCCAGAGCGGGATGAGGGTGAGGGGGATCAGGCGCCCCCGGGCGTCCGGGCCGCACCACTCCTCCACCATCCAGTCGTTGTAGGCCTGGACGCACAGCAGCCCCAGCTCGTGGTCCTGGGCCTCGGTGAAGGTCTGGCCGCAGAAGCGCGGGAAGGTGGGGAAGCAGACGGCGGACTGGACGTGGTTGACGTCCATGTCGGCGAGGCGCTGCGGAACGTCGTAGGAGCCGGGGCGCATCTGCTCGTAGGTGATGACCTCCAGCTTGATCTCGTCCCTGCTGTAGCCCACGGCGGTGTCGAGCCGGGTGAGGGGGCGCTGGAGGCCCTCGTACAGCCACCAGTCACCCAGGGGACCGTCGTCTCCCGGCGCCCCCATGACCGGGCGGAAACGGCCGCCGAGGAAGCTGATCTCCTTCAGCGGGGCACGGACCACGCGGGGGCCCACGTCCGCGTACTTCTTGGGGAGCCGGTCCTGCCAGACGTGGGCGGGCTCCACGGTGTGGTCGTCCACGGAGATGATCTGAGGGAACGTCAGGTCGGTGTCCATGCCGCTCACGGTAGCGCCGATCTGACGGTCCGTCAGCTCCCTGGCCGGGGGTTGCCCGGCGGGCGGAAGAGGTGAAGGCTCTGTGACATACCGCGCGTCTGGCTGTGACCGTCCCCTCCACAGCTGACGCAACCGCCATGGACAGGGCAAACTGGCGGGGTTGCTCACTGTGTCTAGGGGGACGGCGATGGTCGACCGTGTACCGCGGGTGCCCGAGCAGAGGCGTGCGGCCTCCGCCCCGGAGCCGGCGGCCCTGCGCTTCGGCGTGCTCGGTCCGGTGCGTGCCCGGCGCGGGGACGAGTCGCTGAGCACCGGCTCTCCGCAGCAACGCGCCCTGCTGGCCGCCCTGCTGCTGCGCGAGGGCCGCACCGCCACCGCGGGCGAGCTGATCGACGCCCTCTGGGGCGAGGAGCCGCCCTCGCAGGCGCTGGCGGCGGTCCGCACGTACGCCTCCCGGCTGCGCAAGGTCCTGGACCCCGGCGTCCTGGTGAGCGAGTCCGGCGGCTACGCCATCCGCGGCCTGGGCGAGGGCGCCTTCGACCTGGCGGTCGCGCACGACCTGGCCGCGGAGGCGGAGAAGGCGAGGAGCGCCGGGGACCTCGGCCATGCCCGCGAGGTGCTCGGGCGGGCGCTGGCCCTGTGGGACGGCGAGACGCTGGCGGGCGTACCGGGCCCGTACGCGGAGGCACAGCGGGTCCGCCTGGAGGAATGGCGGCTCCAACTGCTGGAATCGCGGCTCGACATGGACCTGGAGCAGGGCTGTCACGCGGAGGCGGTGTCCGAGCTCACCGCCCTGACCGCCGCCCACCCGCTGCGCGAGCGCCTCCGCGAACTGCTCATGCTGGCGCTGTACCGCAGCGGCCGGCAGGCGGAGGCCCTGGCCGTCTACGCCGACACCCGGCGCCTGCTCGCCGACGAGCTCGGCGTGGACCCGCGCCCGGGCCTGAGCGAGCTGCAGCAGCGCATCCTCCAGGCCGACCCCGGCCTCGCGGAGCCGTCGGCACCGGTGGCGGAACCGGCCCTCGTACAGGTCCGCCCCGCCCAGCTCCCGGCCACCGTCCCGGACTTCACCGGCCGCGCCGCCTTCGTCCGCGAACTCGGCGAGGTCCTCTCCTCGGCCGAGGGCCGGGTGATGGCCGTGTCGGCGCTGGCGGGCATCGGCGGTGTCGGCAAGACGACCCTCGCCGTGCATGTGGCGCACCAGGCCCGATCGGCCTTCCCGGACGGGCAGTTGTACGTCGACCTCCAGGGAGCGGGATCGCGGGCGGCCGAGCCGGAGACGGTACTGGGGTCCTTCCTGCGCGCCCTCGGCACGGCCGACTCGGCGATCCCCGACTCCCTGGAGGAGCGGTCGGCGCTGTTCAGGTCCGTCCTGGACGGCCGCCGGGTCCTGGTCCTGCTGGACAACGCCAGGGACGCGGCCCAGATACGTCCGCTGCTGCCGGGGACTGAGGGGTGCGCGGCGCTGGTGACGTCCCGGGTGCGCATGGTCGACCTGGCCGGGGCCCATCTGGTGGACCTGGACGTGATGTCCCCCGACGAGGCGCTGTCGCTGTTCACGAAGATCGTGGGCGAGGAGCGGGTGGCCGCCGAGCGCGAGGCGGCGCTCGACGTCGTGGCGGCGTGCGGCTTCCTTCCCCTGGCGATCCGGATCGCCGCGTCCCGCCTCGCGGCCCGCCGCACCTGGACGGTCTCGGTCCTGGCGGCCAAGCTCGCGGACGAACGGCGCAGGCTGGACGAACTGCAGGCCGGTGACCTGGCGGTGAAGGCCACCTTCGAACTCGGCTACGGCCAGCTGGAGCCCGCCCAGGCACGGGCGTTCCGTCTGCTGGGCCTGGCGGACGGGCCGGACATCTCCCTCCCCGCGGCCGCGGCGGTGCTCGACCTCCCGGCGGAGGAGACCGAGGAGCTGCTGGAGAGCCTCGTCGACACCTCGCTCCTGGAGTCGGCGGCACCGGGCCGCTACCGCTACCACGACCTCGTACGCCTCTACGCGCGTGCGTGCGCGGAACGGGACGAGTGGCCGCCCAGCGAGCGGACGGCGGCGCTCTCGCGGCTGCTGGACTTCTATCTGGCCACCGCGGCGGGCGTGTACACGATCGAACGGCCCGGCGATCCGCTGGCCGACCACCTGGAGACGGACCCGGCGGCCGGTCTGACCTTCGCGGACCGCCAGGCCGCCTGGGACTGGCTGTACGCGGAGGCGGTCCCGCTGCTCGCGTGCGTACGGCAGTCGGCCGAGGGAGCCACCCTGCGGCGGGCCGTGGACCTGCTGTGGGCCTCGGTCGACCTCACCGAGTCCGGCGCCAACTCCAGGGAGTACGACACGGTCGCCGCCCTGCTGTGCGAGGCCGCACGCGCCGCGTCGGACCTCCGGGCGGAGGGGCGGGCCTGTGTGGTGCTGAGCAACGCCCGTATCTTCTCCGGCCTGTTCGAGCCGGCGTATCTGCAGGCGAAGGAGGCGTTCCGGCTCGCCGAGTCCGCCGGCGACCCCCTGGCCGCCAGCTGGGCGGCGAACCTCCTCGGCAACATCGCCTTCTACCAGAGCCGCCACGAGGACGCCGAACGGTATCTGGACCAGGCCATGGAGCGGTTCCGTCGGTGCGGTGACCTGGCGGGGGCCGCGACGGCCCTGTGCAACCTCTCCCGTATCCATCTGGCGACCGGCCGCGCGGACAGCGCGGTCACCCTGGCCCGCCAGGGCACCGAGGTCTACGACTCCCTCGGCCACTCCCTGCGGACCGCGAACGGGCGCTACGCCCTCGGTATGGCGCTCGGCAAGACCGGTCGGCACACCGAGGCGACCGAGCAGCTGGAGGAGGCGCTCCGGGTCTTCCGGGACAGCCGCCAGCGCCTCTGGGAGGGCATGGCCCTGTGCCGGCTCGCCGAGGTCGAACTGGAGGCCCGCAAGCCGGCCCTGGCGGCGAGCAACGCCGAGATGGCGCTGACCGTGCTGCGGGACATCGGCGGCGACTGGCGCAGGGGCAACGTGCTCACCGTCCTCGGCAGGGCGCTCCACGGCATCGGCCACTCCCGCCGGGCCCAGGTCTGCTGGCAGGAGGCCCTGGACATCTACGTCGCCCTCCAGGCGCCGGAGGCCGCCACGGTCCGGGCGCTGCTCACTCCGGTCGCGGCGGCGTAGGGCCCGTCGGCGGGGCTCCCGCCGGGGGCGTTCATCATTCGTTTATCGCCGCCCGGCAGTCTCTTGCGTACCGGGTCCGTCGCGTCGGGGGGCAGACGGACCGCGGGGGAGGTCGCCACGCTAGCGATCTAGAGTGGGCGGCTCATGTGGCCCGTCCGGACATCCTCGGGGGAATGACCGGACGGGCCACCCATCGCTTGCAGGAAAACACAGGGGAAGGCAACAGCATGAGCGACACCAGCAGTGGCGAGACGGTCGTGAAGCCGGACAACACCCACATCACGGACGCCGAGGCCGGCACCGAGGTGAAGCCGCTCAACACGCACATCACCGAGGTCGGGGACATCGAGGCCGCGAGCGACGACGACGGCGAGGCGACCCCGGACAACACCCACATCACGTCCGACCCCAGCTAGACGTTCCACCCGCACCCAGACGTTCCACCCGCACGGGGATCGGCGGCCGCGAGCTTCAACAGCGCACGGCGGAGCAGCTGTTCAAGGTGCTCGGCGAGCTCAAGGGCGGGGCGATGAAGTTCGGCCAGGCCCTGTCCG